>DATEIF010000317.1:0-3494 GCA_035279205.1 Vineibacter sp. | reverse complement strand
CCTCCCGGCGCGCTCAGAAGAGCGCGGCAGGAGCCGCGCGGTCCGGTTCGATATAGTGGATAGGCGACCGGTTCAGGTCGCGACGACGCGCAGGTGATGATGATCGCGCCGCGCCAGTGCGCCGTAGATGTGGAGATAGTCCTCGGCCATGCGCCGCGCCGTGAACCGGCGCTCGAACTGGCGGCGGATGGCGGCGCGCGAGAGCCTGGGCAGGCGCTGCACCGCGGCGACGGCGCCGACCTCATCCTCGACCACGAAGCCGGTGATCCCTTCGTCGATGATCTCGGGCACCGAGCCGCGGTTGAAGGCGACCACCGGTGCGCCGCAGGCCATCGCCTCGATCATCACCAGGCCGAACGGCTCGGGCCAGTCGATGGGCACCAGCAGCGCGATGGCGCCGCTGAGGAACTCCGACTTCTGCGAATCGTTGATCTCACCAATGAAATCGACATGCGGCTGCGCCAGCAACGGTTCGATCTCGCGCTTGAAGTACGCCGTGTCGGCCTTGTCGACCTTTGCCGCGATCTTGAGCGGCAAGCCGCAAAGTTGGGCAATGCGGATCGCGCGATCGACACACTTCTCCGGCGCGATGCGTCCGAGGAAAGCCAGGTATGACGGCGCGGCCGGCTGCGGCGTCAACAGTTTCTCAGGTAATCCGTGATGGATCGTCTTGATCCAACCGGCCTGCGGCAGTGGCCGGCGTTGTGCATCCGAGATCGAGATGACAGGGACCGACGAGAAGGCACTGAACACCGGCTGCTGTTCGGGAAGATCAAGGCGGCCGTGCAGCGTGGTGACGAACGGCGTGCGCTGACGTGTGAACAGCGAGAATGGAAAGTAATCGAGATGGAAATGCAGCAGATCGAATTCGTGCGCGCGTTGACGCACGCGTTCCAGCAGCAGCATATGCAGCGACATCGGGTCGCGCACACTGGGGTCCAGACGCAACGCGCGCGGCCACACCGCATCGAGATCGGCCGCGGTCTCAGAATCGCCACTGGCAAACAATGTCACATCGTGGCCCAACGCCACGAGTTCTTCGGTCAGAAAAGAAACGACTCGTTCCGTGCCGCCATAAAGCTTGGGCGGAATGGCTTCAGTGAGCGGAGCGATCTGAGCGATGCGCATGTGATAGCACCTTCTAGAAAAAAGGTTCAGTGTTGTGGCTGACGAATGCGTTGATTATCGTGCTTGATGAGCGCCGAACCTGACGCCAGATGCGTAGTACCGGTAGCGATACAACCGCCGGCCCGCGTCACTGCTTCAAACGATATGCCAACGGGACGCGAACCGATCTACGCAGGAGATTGAGGCAAATGCAAGATCGCGGCCGAGACGACGCCTCAAACGTTTTTTATACCACCGATGCGGGAACCAGCAGTCCTGCAGGACCGTTGACTCACTTCACGCATCGGCCCCTGGCCTTCATCCTGCGCTACGTATGGCATCGCGCGCCCTCACACACGATCGTCATCGTGTCGGTGCTGGTCGCCGTGGGCTGTGCCATCTCATCGCAATACGCCATCAAGCATCTCATCGATGTGCTGTCGTCGACGCCGGATGCCGGCGATCCGGTATGGACGGCGTTCCTGCTGCTCACCGGATTGATCGCCGCCGACAATCTATCGTGGCGAATCGGCGGTTGGGCCGCCAGCCACGCATTTGTCACGGTGACCGGCGACCTGCGCCGCGACCTCTTCCGCCATCTCACCGGGCATGCGCCAGGATACTTCGTCGATCGTCTGCCCGGCATGCTGGCCGGCCGCATCACGGCGACGGCCAACGCGGTCTACACCACCGAGACCATGTTCACCTGGAACGTGATGCCGCCCGCCATCGCGACGATGGGTGCCATCGCGCTGCTGAGCGCGGTCAACGCGATCCTGGCCGGCGCCCTGGTGGTCATTGCCGGCGGTATCGTGATCGTGATGTTCAAGCTCGCCAGCCGCGGCCAGCCGCTGCACCACACGTTCGCCAGCAAAGCGGCGCTGGTCGACGGCGAGCTGGTCGATGTGATCGGCAATATCGGCGTCGTGCGCGCCTTCGGCGCCACCGTGCGTGAACGCCAGCGTTTCTCGACCACGGTCGACAACGAAATGGACGCACGCCGCCGCAGCCTGCGTTATCTCGAGAAGCTGCGGCTGCTGCACGCGGCGATGACTGCCGCACTGACGGCCGGCGTGCTGGGCTGGGCGCTGCATCTATGGCAGCGCGGCGCCGTCTCGACGGGTGACGTGGTCCTGGTCTGCTCGCTGGGCTTCACCATCCTGCACGCGTCGCGTGACCTTGCCGTCGCACTGGTCGAAGTCACCCAGCACGTGGCGCGCCTGGGCGAGGCGCTCCAGACCCTGCTGCTGCCGCACGAGATGCACGAGCCGCCCGACGCCGCGACGCTTTCGGTGCGCGGCGGGCTGGTCGAGTTCGACGGTGTCGACTTCAGCTATCCCAGCAGCCGCCGCGTGCTGCACCATTTCCGCCTGCAGGTCACCCCAGGGCAGCGGGTGGGCCTGGTTGGCCGCTCCGGTTCGGGCAAGTCGACGGTGCTGTCGTTGATACAGCGCTTCTACGACGTGCAGCACGGCAGCATCCGCATCGATGGCCAGGACGTACGGCAACTCGCGCAGCAGAGCCTGGGCGAGGCGATCGCGGTGGTGCCGCAGGACATATCGCTGTTCCATCGCTCGATCCTCGAGAACATCCGCTACGGGCGGCCGGACGCGACGGAAGCCGAAGTCGAAGCCGCTGCCGAGGCGGCCGGCTGCAAGGGCTTCATCGCCGCGCTGCCGCAGGGATTTGCCACCGTCGCCGGCGATCGCGGTGTCAAGCTGTCGGGCGGCCAGCGCCAGCGCATCGCCATCGCGCGCGCCTTCCTGAAGGACGCGCCGATCCTGCTGCTCGATGAAGCGACGTCGGCGCTGGACAGCGAATCGGAGCAGGCAATTCACGAGGCGCTGCATCGCCTGATGCGCAATCGCACGGTGATCGCGATCGCGCACCGGCTGTCGACCTTGCGCGACTTCGATCGCATCGTGGTGATGGACGCCGGCCGCATCGTACAGGATGGCCCGCCGTCCGACCTGGCGCGCCGCCCGGGTCCCTTCCGCGACCTGCTGCAGCGCCAGTCGACGCACGGCGAACGCGCGGCCGCGGCGGCTTGAAGCGCATAGGCGCGGCGGCTCTTGACCGATCGCGCCGACGCGCCTGCTGCTGGAGTGGCGGGCGCGCACCGGTCTATCCTGTCGGGGCTTTCGGTTCCCGACGGAGTCTTCCATGGCACGGCAACACCTGATCCTCGTCCCCGGTCTGCTGTGCGACGAGGATCTGTGGCGTGATCAGCTTGCGGCGCTGGCACCTCAGGCCGATGTGGCCATCACCATGGAACAGACGCGGCATCCGACCGTCGGCCTGATCGCGGCCGCGATTCTGGCCGCGGCGCCGCGGCAGTTCGCGCTCGCCGGCTTGTCGATGGGCGGCATGATCGCGATGGAAATCAT
>DATEIF010000316.1:0-9402 GCA_035279205.1 Vineibacter sp. | reverse complement strand
GCCGCCATTGCCGATGCCGCAGGTGTCAAGCCATGAATCCATTCACCTATCAGCGAGCCGTGGATGCGCACGACGCGCTCAGCAAGGCGTCGCGCTCCGGCGCTTCCTTTATCGCCGGCGGCACGGATTTCATGCAGCTGTGGAAGACGGGGATCAGTGCGCCCGACCTGGTCGTCGATATCAGCCGCCTGCCGCTCGACGCCGTCACGACGCATGAGCATGGCGTCACGATCGGGGCGCTGGCGCGCATGAGTGATGTGGCCGATCATCCGGACATTCGTCAGGGCTATCCCGTTATCGGCGAGGCGCTGCTCGCCAGCGCCTCGCCGCAGGTGCGCAATGCGGCCACGATCGGCGGCAATCTGCTACAGCGGACCCGCTGTCTCTATTTCCGCAGCGGCTCTCTCCCCTGCAACAATCGAGAGCCCGGATCAGGCTGTGGTGCGCAGGATGGCGAGAACCGCCAGAACGCGATCTTCGGTGCCAGTGCGCTGTGTGCTGCAACGCATGCATCGGACCTGGCCGTGGCGTTGGTCGCACTGGACGCACGGGTGCGGCTGGTTGGCCGAGACGGTGAACGCACGTTGCTGCTGGAGGACTTCTTCCGGTCGCCGGACACGCAACCGGAGCACGACACCGTCATCGCCCCCGGCGAGTTGATCGTTGCGATAGACGTGCCCGGTCGGGCATGGACCTGTCACTCGTACTACCTGAAGATCCGTGACAGGGCGTCGTTCGAGTTTGCCGTCGTATCGGTAGCTGTCGCGCTGGACGTCGTGGACGGACGCATTCGTGCGGCGCGCGTTGCCGCTGGTGGCGTGGGCACCAAGCCATGGCGCCTGCGAGCGTGCGAGGCGGCGCTCGTCGGCGCGCAGCCCGATGCCGCGGCATTCGCGATGGCGGCTCGGCTGGCTGGTGAAGGTGCGCAACCATTGCGACGCAATGTCTTCAAGGTCGCGCTGCTGGAACGCGCCGTGTTGCGCGCGCTGAAGACCGTGAGGGGCGAGCCATGACCGTGATCACCACTGCCACGCCCAAAGATCATTCGACGCCCCGTATCGAGGCCGGGCTCAAGGTTGCGGGTGCGGCACGCTATGCTGCCGAGATTCCGGTTGCGAACCTGCTGCATGCGGCATTGGTCGCGGCGCCAATCGCCAATGCCAGGATCCGGCGTATCGATGCACAGCGGGCGCGGGCGCTGCCCGGCGTCATCGACGTGCTGACGCACGAGACGATGGCACGGCTGAACGAAGCAGCATTCCTGATGCTGCTGCGCGAGCCATCGGTGCATTTTGCCGGCCAACCTGTCGCCGTCGTCATCGCAGAGACTCTACTGAAGGCGCGGCGTGCCGCGGCCATGGTCGATGTCGACTACGAGGTTCTGCCCGCCGTCACGTCGATGGCGCAGGCAGCTGACAAGATATTTGCGCCCAAAACCGCTGGCCGTACTGTAACGGACAGCCTGCGCGGCGATCCCGGGCGCATCCTGGCCGAAGCCGAGGTCACGATCGACCAGCGCTATACGACACCGACTCACAATCACCTGGCTTTGGAGCCGCAAAGCGTCACGGCCGTCTGGGATGCGGATGGCCAGGGCGTCACGGTCCATACGGGATCCCAGGCGATTTTCGCGCATCGCAAGGCGATCGCAGACGGCTTCGGCATCGCCTTGGATCGCGTTCGCGTGGTGTCGAAATATCTTGGCGGCGGTTTCGGTTCCAAGGGCGGTGCGTGGCTTCCGTGCCTGATGCTGGGTATTGCGGCCGCGCGGCATGTCGGCCGACCCGTCAAGCTCGAACTGACACGGGCGCAGATGTTCACCCATGTCGGGCGTCGCCAGGAGACGATCCAGCATCTGAGGCTCGGCGCGACGCGCGAGGGCCGTCTGTCGGCGATCATCCACGATACGGTCGCCCAGACATCGGCCTTCGCCGACTACGCCGATCCCGTCGCGACGCCAACGCGCGTGCTCTATGCCTGCGCCCACGTGGCAACGTCGCATCGGCTGGTGCGGGTCAACGCGCCGCAGCCCAATCCCATGCGCGCGCCGGGCGAGGGACCAGGCAGCTTCGCATTGGAGTCAGCGCTCGACGAACTGGCGCATGAGCTGGATCTTGATCCGCTGGAGCTTCGGCTGCGCAACTACGCCGACCGCGACCAGCATGTGGATCTGCCATGGTCGAGCAACGGGCTGCGCGACTGCTATCGGGTGGGCTCCCGTAGCTTCGGTTGGGAGCGTCGGCCGCGCGCGATCGGGGCCATGCGCGATGGCCACCATCTGCTGGGCTGGGGCATGGCATCGGCATGCTATCCCGTCTATCGCATGGCGTCCGAGGCTGCGGTGCGGATCGAACGCGACGGTACCGTGCGCGTGCGCTGCGGCACCCAGGACATGGGCAGCGGCACGTATACGGCGCTGGCACAGCTGGCGGCCGAGGGGTTGGGCGTAGCGACCGGTGGAGTCGAGGTTGAGCTCGGCGACACGATGCTGCCGGAGGGGCCGTATTCGGGCGGTTCCATGGCGACGGCAAGCTTTACGCCAGCGGTGGAAGCAGCAGCCCGCGACCTGCGCCAGCGTCTTATCGGCCTGGCGATCGCAGATACGCAGTCACCGTTGTACGGCCTGGCGGCGGATCGCGTCGTGCTGGCCGACGGATACATTCGTGATGCGGCCGGCAACGTTGCGGAGCGCCTGGCTGATCTCGTGGCGCGCCTCGCGCCGGATGGGCTCGAGGCATTCGCCAGCGCCAGCCCGGAGGCGGCGCCGCGCCACAGTTCCTTCGGATACGGCGCCGTGTTTGTGGAGGTACGGGTCGATGCCGATCTCGGGGAGGTGCGGTTGACACGCCTGACGGCCGCGTATGCCACCGGTCGCATTCTCAACAAGCTGCTGGCGCGCAGCCAGTTCATCGGCGGCATTGTCGGCGGCATCGGCATGGCGTTGCACGAGGAGACGATCATGGACGAGCACCTCGGCCGTGTCGTCAACGACAACCTCGCGGACTATCTGATCCCGGTGCACGCCGACATGCCGGCCTTCGACATCCACATGCTCGAGGAGGACGATCCGCATCTGGCCGGTGGCATCAAGGGCATCGGCATGCTGGGCACCGTCGGCACGGCGGCGGCGATTGCCAATGCCGTGTTCCACGCCACGGGGCGTCGCATCCGCGACCTTCCGATCCGGCTGGAGCAGTGTCTGTAGCCGTCAGACGGTCGCTTCACCGCGCAGAACCGGCACGCAGCCACCGCCGACGGAGGCACGGATGCCATCGCTTGCGCGATGCGCCGTGGTGCGCAGCAGGCTGGGACGGCCCATCTCGACACCCTGCACGATGTCGTAGCTGACATCGGCTTTCTGTGTCAGCGACAGCAGCAGTGCCGTCAGTGGTGTCGCAGCGCTGCCGGTTGCCGGATCCTCATACGTGCCGGCAAGCGGCGCGAACATGCGCGCCCGGATCCGCGCGCCGTCGTGCGCATAAAGATAGAGCGAGAGACGGCCGTTGAGCGCTGGCCAGGCCGCGAGTCCGCGGCGGAATTGGCTGATGTCGGGTGTTGCCCGCGTCAACGCGTCGCCTGAAACCTCCGCGAGCACGAATGTGTTGCCGACGGACGCCTGCACGGGCTCGTGCGCGGCGACGATGACATCACGCGTCTCGAGACCAGCACAGGCTGCGATGGTCTCGACGGGCAAGCGCGGCCCCAGCGATAACGGCTGCGGTGCGGCGATGGTGGCGCCGGTCACGGTACCTGCTGCATCCTGATCGACCTTGACCTCGACCAGGCCGGCGATCTCCTCGAACAACAGCACGCCGTTCTTGGCACGCCCCTGTTGGGCCAGCACGTAGCCCGTGCCGACATTGGGATGGCCGGCGAACGGCATTTCATAGGTGCGGTTGAAGATGCGCACGCGCGCCGTGTGGGCGGCGTCGTCTGGCGGCAACACGAAGGTGGTTTCGCTGAGGTTGAATTCGTTGGCCAGCGCCTGCATCTGCGTGTCGGAGAGGCCGCGCGCATCAGGAAAGACGGCGAGCTGGTTGCCGCCGAACCGCTGTGTGGTGAAGACGTCGACTGTAACGAACGAGTAGGCCGTCATGGCTCTTCCGCTGTGATGGAATATCGCGGCGCAGCCTGCCGTCGATGCGCCACCACAGCCAGCGTTCAATTGTCTCCATACAGGGGCGGGTCGTGTGCCTGGATCGGCGGCAGGTTGCCGGTGAAACGCTCGACCTCGACACTGGTAAGCTGGCCGGTGCAGCCCTGGGCCAGACGCGATGTGCCGGCATCGCGCGTCAGCACATTGGGGTTGCCATGGACGCAGAGCGCGCCGTCCTCCATCGGGTCCACCGGATCGTACCAGGCCCCAGTGGGCAACTGCACGACGCCGGGTCGAATGTCTTCCGTCACCCGGGCTGCGGCCAGGCAGGCGCCCCGCGTGTTGAACAGACGCACGATGTCGCCGTCGGCGATGCCGCGGGTGGCCGCGTCCCTGGGGTGGATGCAGACGACCTCGCGGCCGCGGTTCTTCATCGTGGCGCTATGGCCACCGAAATCGAACTGGCTGTGCAGGCGGGTCGCCGGCTGATTGGCCACCAGCCGCAGCGGACGCTGCGCATCGGGCACATCAACGGACGCGCGCCAGACCGGGTGGCCAGGACAATCGTCATAGCCGAAGCCGGCAACGGTCTGGGAGAAGATCTCGATCTTGCCGCTGGGCGTCGGCAGCTTGCTGCCGGTGGGATCGTCGCGGAAGGCCCGGAGCATGCCGCCGTCGTCGGGTGCCGGCGGCAGCGCCAACTCGCCCTTTTGCCAGAACGTTTCGAAGTCGGGGGCCGGCAGGCCGCGCCCGGCGAGCGCCGCACGCACCGGCTCATAGAGGTGGCGCAGCCAGTCCCGGGCGCTGCGGCCTTCGGTGAAGGCCGCCGACGTTCCCAGTCGCTCGGCCAGTGCCGAGAAGATGGCGTAGTCGTCGCGCGCCTCGCCGTAGGTCGGCGCGATCTGGTGCATGGCGATCATCAGCGGGTCGGTGGGGGTGACGCCCAGGTCTTCGCGCTCCAGGGTCATCGTACAGGGCAATACGATATCGGCATGCCGTGCCGTTGCGGTCCAGGCGATCTCATGTACCACCAGCGTGTCGACACGCGCGAAGGCCTGCCGCAGCCGGTTCAGGTCCTGATGATGGTGGAACGGATTGCCGCCGGCCCAGTAGACCAGCTTGATGTCGGGATAGGTCAACCGTGCGCCGTTGTAGTCGAACGGCTGTCCAGGATTGAGCAGCATGTCGGCGATGCGTGCGACCGGGATGAAGTCGCGCACGCCGTTCGTGCCTTGCGGCAGGGCCGGGATCGGCACCGCGTTGGCGCGTCGGCCGGTATGACCCAGCGCACCCAGCGCGTAGTTGTAGCCGCCGCCGGGCAGGCCGATCTGGCCCAGCATCGCCGCCAGCACGGCGCCCATCCACACGGGCTGCTCGCCGAACTCGGCACGCTGCAGCGAATGAGCGACCACGACGAGCGCGCGTTTGCCTGCGAGTTGGCGCGCGAGCTTGACGATCTCCTCGGCGGCGATGCCAGTGATGGTCGCCGCCCACTGTGCAGTCTTGGGCTGGCCGTCGCTGCGGCCCATCAGGTAGTCCTCGAAGAGCGGCCAGCCGACGCAATAGCGATCCAGGAAGGACTGGTCGTGCAGCCGCTCGCTCGCCAGGACATGCGCCAGTCCCAGCATCAGCGCAGTATCGGTGCCCGGTGCCAGCGACACCCAATCGGCACCAGCCTCTGCCGGCAGATCGCCGCGCAGGGGGCTCACCAGGATGAACCGGCAGCCACGCGCCCGAGCCTTGCGCATGGAGTCGCGCTCGATGTGCTGGGTGATGCCGCCGCCGCCCACCATGCTGTTCTTCAGTGCCATGCCGCCAAACGCGATCACGACGTCACTGTGCTCGACGATCTGCTCCCAGGTGACGTTGCGCCGGCTGATCGACTCCATCGGTCCCAGGATGTGCGGCAGGATCACACCGGAGGCACCGGCGCTGTAGCTGTTCACCGACCGGACGTAGCCGCCCAGCGACGTGTTGAGGAAGCGGTGGACCTGGCTCTGCGCATGGTGGAAGCGACCGGCGCTGGCCCAGCCGTACGAGCCGCCGAAAATCGCGCCCGGACCATGATCGTCGCGGACGCGCTTCAGTTCGTTCGCCAGCAGGTCGAGCACGCGATCCCAGGCCATCGGCACGAATTCGTCGCGGCCGCGTCGATTGTCCGGTCCAGGGCCACGCTCGAGCCAGCCACGCCGCACCATCGGCCGCGCGATGCGTGCCTTGTGCCGCAGCGCCTCGGGGAAATTCTGCAGCAGCAGGTTGGGATCGGGATCGGCCGGATGCGGTTTCACAATCAGCCGATCGCCCTGCCAGCCGGCCAGGAACGAACCCCAGTGGGCAGCGTGGGGACGGAAGACGATATTGTCAGGGGCAACGGTCATACGCTCACCTCGTCATTCAGCTACGATGCCGCCGATGGCGTGCCGTCACAATTCAGGATTCATGAGTGCGGCTATGAGAAAAACTCGGGACCCGGTGGCAGTGATCGCGGAAAATCAGCAGTATGATGAGGCAATAACCGCTCGTAAGGAGGCCGCAATGCGTGAGCCGGACGCCCTGATCAGTACCGACGCCCTGGCCCGTGCGCTTGGCGACGGCAAGCTGCGCATTTTCGACTGCACGACCTACCTCGAGCCGACGCCTGAAGGCGGCGACGATCCCTATATCGCCGTCCCCGGCAACGCGAGCTTTGCCGAAGCGCATGTTCCGGGCGCCGACTTCCTCGACCTGCAAGGCGAGTTCTCCGACACCACGACGCGCCTGCGGTTCATGATGCCACCGATTGCCCAGCTCGAAGCCGCATTCGGCCGTCATGGCATCGGTAATGACAGCCGCGTGGTGCTCTACAGCATCGGCACCATGATGTGGGCGACGCGGTTCTGGTGGATGCTGAAGGCGCTCGGCTTCGATGGCGCCGCCGTGCTCGATGGCGGCTTCGACAAATGGCGTGCCGAAGGCCGGCCGGTCGAGTCGGGTGCTGCCAAGAGCTATCCGCCGGCACGCTTTGTTGCCAAGCCGCGGACCGGCCGCTTCGTCGACAAGCAGGCCGTGCTGACGGCCACGACAGATCCCAAGACGGTGATCGTGAACGCCCTGGGGCCGCAGTTTCATAAGGGGCTGGAGCCCAGTCGCTACGGTCGGCCCGGCCGTGTGCCGGGCAGTGTCAATGTGCCGGCCGCGACCCTGGTCGACCCGCAGACCAAGGCCTTCACCTCATTGGCCGATGCCGAGGCCAAGTTCGCGGCAGCCGGCATTGCCAAGGACAAGCACGTCATCGCGTACTGCGGCGGCGGCATCTCCGCAACCGTCGACCTGTTCCTGCTGCACCAACTCGGCTTCAACGACCTGACGCTCTATGACGCCTCGATGGGTGAGTGGGCCAGGGACAAGACGCTGCCGATCGAGCAGGGATGACCCCTTGTCGAGGCTGGGATCATGAACGCACCTCTTGCTGAGCGCGTCATCGCCGTTCCTGAAGCACGCGCGGCAGACATCCTGTCCCGAATGCTGGAGGAGCGTGGGGCCCGGACACTGCGGGTACCGCTCATCGATATCAAGGATTCGCCGGACCGTGACACCGTTGAGGGATGGATCACGCGTGCCGCGAGCGGCCAATGTGACGATCTGATCCTCTACACAGGCGAAGGGCTGCGGCGGTTGCTTGGGTTCGCCGAGCGCATGGGCTGCAAGGACGCCTTCGTTGCCAGTCTGGCAAAGATGAGAAAGATCACGCGCGGGCCAAAGCCCGTGCAAGCGCTGCGGGAGATCGGCCTCGACGCGGACCTCCGGACCGAAGAGCCGACGACGGCTGGTCTCGTGCATGTGCTGCAGCCGCTCGATCTCGCCGGACACACTGTCGGGCTTCAACTCTACCCCAACCCACGATTGGAGGCGTTGCTGGCCGCTCTGCAACAAGCGGACGCCCGCGTCGATCCGGTTCTGCCCTATGTCTACGTGCCGGCAGCAGAAGCGCGGGACGTTGTTCACCTGATCGAGCAACTCGCGGCGGGCAATGTCGACGGAATCGCCTTTACCAGCGCGGCGCAGGTGGCCCGACTGGCCGATGTCGCCAACGCGTCCCAGCGCGTGGAGGTGTTGGCGAGGGGGTTGGATCGTTGCCTGGTCGCCGCCATTGGCCCCGTCGTCCAGCAGGAGTTGCAGCGCCATGCCTGGCAGCCGGACGTGGTCGCGGCGGAGCCCTATGCGCTCAAGCCGCTCGTCCGCGCGATGGAGAGCTGGTTCTCGGCGAAGTGAGACATGTCCCTCGCACTAGGCGAGGCTCGGCAGATCGAGGCCATGGGAGCGGGCGCAGGCGATGGCGTCGTCGTAGCCGGCATCGGCGTGGCGCATCACGCCGGTCGCCGGGTCATTCCACAGGACGCGCTCGATGCGACGTGCCGCTTCGGGCGTGCCGTCGCACACGATGACCATGCCGGCATGCTGCGAGAAGCCGATCCCAACACCGCCGCCATGATGCAGCGAGACCCAGGTCGCACCCGAGGCACAGTTGAGCAGGGCGTTGAGCATCGGCCAGTCGGAGACCGCGTCGGAGCCGTCGCGCATCGCCTCGGTCTCGCGGTTGGGCGAGGCCACCGACCCGGAGTCGAGGTGATCGCGGCCGATCACCACGGGTGCCTTCAGCTCACCCGACGCCACCATGGCGTTGAAGGCGAGGCCCAGCCGATGGCGGTCGCCCAGGCCAACCCAGCAGATGCGCGCCGGCAGGCCCTGGAACTTGATGCGCGTGCGCGCCATGTCGAGCCAGGTGTGTAGGTGCTTGTTGTCGGGCATCAGCTCCTTGACCTTGGCGTCGGTCTTGAAGATGTCCTCTGGGTCACCCGATAGCGCGGCCCAGCGGAACGGGCCGACGCCGCGACAGAACAGCGGACGGATATAGGCTGGCACGAAGCCCGGGAAGTCGAAGGCGTCAGCGACGCCTTCCTCGAACGCCATCTGGCGGATGTTGTTGCCGTAGTCGATGGTCGGCACGCCCATCTTGTGAAAGTGGAGCATGGCCCGCACATGCTCGGCCATCGACCGTTTGGCAGCCTTGGTGACGCCGGCCGCATCGCTGGTGCGATGGGCATCCCACTGGTCCAGCGTCCAGCCCTTCGGCAGGTAGCCGTTGACCGGATCGTGCGCCGATGTCTGGTCGGTAACGCAGTCCGGTCGCACGCCACGGCGGATCAGCTCGGGCAGCACGTCGGCGGCATTGCCGTGCAGAGCGACCGACACGGCGCGCTTCTCGGTGCAGGCCTTGCTGAGGATGGCGAGCGCCTCGTCGAGATCCTTCGCCTGCATGTCGACAT
>DATEIF010000315.1:0-3043 GCA_035279205.1 Vineibacter sp. | reverse complement strand
GGAAGCGCTCCTATCGCCGCCGGCGTGGTGACTGCGCCCATGACCGGTCTGACCCAGCAAGCCTTGCTGCGGACCGTGCTGAGCCTGACGCCGCCGCTGCCGTCGCTCGACAGGTGCTACCTCTTCGGAACCGGGGCCTTCAATCCGGCCAGGTATCCGTTCAAGGGCAACGTACTGACCCACGATGAGCGGCGGTTTCACTTCACGGCGCAATGGTTCGCCGCCGACCCGCGCCTGTCGCTGGGCGGCCCGACCTTGGGCTGGAGCCGCCAGGCGCTCCGCTCCATGGCGGCCGCGCTGGCCCCCGGGACGCTGGAGCGCATCGACTTGCCCCTGCTGCTGGTGAGTGCGGCCGCCGACACCCTGGTGAACCCGGCAAGCCACGGGCCGGTGGTGGCCCGCCTTCGCCACGGCAAGCTCGCGACCATCGCCGGCGCGCGGCACGAAGTGATGATGGAAACCGACGCGATGCGTGCCGCTTTCTGGACGGCTTTCGACCAGTTCACGCAAAAGACCTGCGGCGCTTCATGACCCTCGTCCAGATGCTGGGCATCGCCGGCGCCTTCCTGGTTGCCGGCGTCGCCAAGGGCGCCCTCGGCATGGGTCTGCCACTGGTTGCCATCGGGCTGATGAGCTTCGTGGTGCCGCTTCAGGACGCGCTTGCCCTGATGGTCCTGCCGACCCTGTTCACCAATGTCTGGCAAGCCATCTACGGCGGCCAGTTCGCCCCATTGATGCGGCGCTTCTGGGCAATGACCGTGGCCGCCGTCGTTGGCGTGTTCATCGTCGCGATCGTCTTCGGCGACCTTGGCGCGCCGCACGCCTCGGGCTGGGTCGGTGCGATCCTGATCGTCTATGCCCTGCTCGCGCTCGCAGCATGGCGCCCGAAGATCCCTCGGGCGGTCGAACGCTGGGCCAATCCGCTGATTGGGCTAGTGAGCGGCGCCGTCGTGGGCTTCACCGGCGTCGCTGCCGTCCCTTTCCTGCCGTACATGCAGTCGATCGATATCGACCGGCATGGCCTGGTGCAGGCGCTGGGCATCCAGTTCCTGTTCATGACCGGTGCCTTGGCCTTGGCGCTGGCCTGGCAGGGTGCCTTTCACCTCGGCAATACGATTGGCGCCCTGGCAGCCCTTGCGCCGACCATGGCCGGCGTCTGGCTGGGCCAGAAGATCCGGCATTCGCTATCGCCTGAGATGTTCCGCCGCGCCTTCCTGGTGGGCATGCTGGCGATCGGCCTGCACATGGCGCATGCCTTGCTGTAGAAAAGCGTCATGCCCCTGCCCAGCCAGAAGATAACGATCTGCGGCATTCCCGAACTGTCGCAGCATGCGTCGATCGGCGTCAGCCATGTCCTCTCGATCATCGACACTCATGAGCCGAAGCCGGAGGCGCTCGACGACTATCTCGAGATCAACCATCTGCTGCTGCGCTTCGACGACGTGGTGGCGGAATATCCCGGCTTCGAGGCCTGCACGCCGGACCATGTCCGGCAGCTGCTCGACTTCGGCGAGCACGTGCATGCGGCCCAAGACAGCCATGTGCTGATCCACTGCCACGCCGGCATCTCGCGCTCAACGGCGGCGGCGGCGATCCTGATGGCGCAACATGCGCCGGGACAGGAGGAGGCGGCATTCCTCCGGATCCTCGACCTGCGCAAGCATGCCTGGCCCAACACGCGAATGGTGGAATTCGCCGACCAGCTGCTGAAGCGCGACGGCGCCCTGATGAAAGGGCTCGTCGTTTATCGACGAGCCCTCCTCCAGTCCAAACCTCATTTGAGCGAGATCATCCGTAACATCGGCCGGGGACACGAACTGCCGGCCTGAGCTGCGACGCGTGAACCGGTGGAACACCAGCGTCCGCACCTCGATGCTCTCGCGCGGCGGCGCATCGGCAGGCGTCGTCGGATCGATGAAGGCGCTGTGCGGCGTGAAGCGTGCCGGCACGGCGGTCGAGGTGTCGGAGCATTTCAGCAGCAACGCCTCGTCGGTGCGCATCCGCGGCACGTAATACCAGCGGTGTGCGGGATCGTAGGTCACCGAGTAGGTTTCGCCGACGCGGTGCGGATAGACGAGATCGGACGGTACGAGCTGATCAAAGCCCACGCTCGTTGCATCGCAGACCGCCAGTGGCGAGTCGAGTAGCGGGCCGCGGATCGGCCGCCAGACGTTGATCACCTGCACGCGTCCCTTCAGGAGCTCTTCCGCCTCATCGGGCAGAAGGTCGCGGACCCGCTGCGGCCCCGACTTCGCTGTGTGATCGATATGCACCCGCTGCACTGGCTGGCGCGGGCCGCCGCTGCGGTCCTCCGCGCCCGGGACACGGCGGCGCGTGGTGTGGTCGAAGATATGTACGCGATAGGCGCCGGTCGCTTCCTTCAGGATACGCTCGACCTCCGGGTAGTAGACGCGGCGCACTTCCTCTTCGTCGAAGAAGTCGCGCACCGCGCTTCCATGCTGCACCAAAGCGAAGCCGTTCGCGTCGAGCGATACCTTGTCCGCGATCGGGCGCGCATCATGGATCGCGACGCGATGCGCTTCGTGCTCGCTGTTGTAGCGCGGCACACCGGCCGGCGGCTCAAAGGTGTAATTGCGCGGCCGCTCGGCCATCGGCACCAGATAATTCATGTCGGCCAGCACGTGTGGCAACGTGACAATGGTCTCGACATTGACTTGAAGCGTCATGGGACAGGACCTCCGAAAACGTACGGTCGAATGGGTCCTGATTATTTTGGGTTCCCTGTCGTCCAGCACCATGGAGAAGAACTGCCGGGATCCATGAGAGGACGTACCGCGAAAGGGAAAGACTTTCTGCCGACGCCATCACGCACAGCAAATTCACGTCGTGGCCGCTGCCTCCGCATAGGCTGCATCGAGACGCCGGTGGAAATCGGCAAGCAGTACGTTGTTGTCGGCGGCCATCGTTCCGGCAGCCCGGTCGGCCTGCAGATGCTCGCAGGCCTGCTTGATCGTGTCGCTCGATGGCCTGTGCTCCTCAGCCCGGCCGCCGAACACATGGGTGAGCAGGCGTGTGCGCAGGA
>DATEIF010000314.1:0-25985 GCA_035279205.1 Vineibacter sp. | reverse complement strand
GAACTCCAGCAGGCGCGCCTTCTCGTGGGCCATCGCCGCCTTCGACGACGTGCGCTGCAGCGCGATCTCCAGGTTCTGCGCCACCGGCAGCTCGCGGAAGACGCTGGGCACCTGCAGCTTGATGCTCATGCCGCGCCCGACCCGCTCATAGGGCTTGCGGTGCGTGACGTTCTCGCCGCGGAACAGGACCTCGCCCTGGGACGGCGCATAGGTGCCGGCTACCAGCTTGAAGAGCGTGCTCTTGCCCGCGCCGTTGGGGCCGATCAGGCAGTGGATCTCGCCCGCCGCCACCTCGATGTTCACGTCGGTCACCGCCGACAGTCCGCCGAAGTGCTTGTGCAACTGACGGGTCTGGAGGATGGCCGTCACGACGTGGCCCCTCCTCGTCCCAATCGTCCCAGCAGTCGGCCGATGCCGATCACGAACCCGGACGGCACAAGCATGACCGTGATCAGCAACAGGAATCCCATGAGGATCAGGGCATATTGCTGGCTGTAGACGGTGATCGTCTGGAACATCAGCAACAGCAGGAACGTGCCGACCAGCGTCGCGGTCAAATCCTGCCGGCCGCTGAAAGCAACCCAGATGATGGGCATCGCCGCCGCCGGCAATCCCATCGACGCCGGCGGAATGAACTGGCCCCAGGCCGTGTAGAGACCACCGCTGAGCCCCGCCAGCGAGCTGCCGATGACGAAGGTGATGAGCTGGTACTTGCGCACGTCGTAGCCCAGCAGCTCGGTGCGCAGCGGATCCTCGCGGATCGCCACCAGCACGTTGCCGAAACGGCTGTTCACCAGGACGCGCAGGCCGAGATAGATCACCAGCAACAGCGCCAGCACGAAATAGTAGAGGGCAACGCCCTCGAGCATGACGTTGTCGTCGAACCAGGGCAGTTCCAGCGCCGGCATGCCGATCATGCCGTTGAAGCCGTTGAAGCGTGCCTTGCCGATCGCCCACTCCGGGCCGGCCGTCTGGCCGAAGAACGCCGCCAGTGCCAGGGTCGTGGCGAAGGTCACGATGCCAAAAAAGACGCCGCTCACGCGGCCATAGATCAGGAAATAGCCCAACAGCGCGGCGAACAGCGCCGCCACGGCCACGCCACCGAGCAGGCACAGGAAGGTAAGTCCGCCGCTGGCGCCGAGGTTGATGGAAATGACGCCATAGGTGTAGCCGGCCACGCCGAAGAACGCAGTCTGACCGAACGAGAACATGCCGGCATAGCCCCACATCAGGGACAACCCCAGCGCGGTGAGGGTCGAGAGCAGCAGATAGGCGATGTTGCCGACGTCGTACGGGTCCGACAGCGCCGGATAGCCCAGCGCCAACATCATGACCAGCACGAAGCCGGTCCAGAAGAAGCGCCCATTGCCGAGCGTCTGCGGTCCGTTGAGCGTGTTCAGGATCGGAGACATTGGCCTCACCCGCTCCGACGCGACAGCCAGCCGGACACGCCTTCGGGCAGCATGCGGATGACGAGGATGACCGTGATCAGCAGCCCGATCTGGCCCGCGATCTGGCCATACCAGGCGTTGAGGATCGTGCGCACCACGCCCAGCAGGATGCCGGCCGGCGCCGTGCCCATCAGCACGTTGGCACCGCCCACGACGACGGTGACGAACGACTCGATGATGAAGGTGATGCCCATGGTCGGTATCAGGGTCATCGTCGGTGCATAGAGCGCGCCACAGAGGCCGGCCAGCGCTGCACCCAGCCCGAAGCTGATCGCATACATGCGTTGCGTGCGCACGCCCAGTGCGCGCGCCATCTCGGCGTTCTGCATGGTGGCGCGCGCCATGACGCCGTAGTTGGTGCGCATGTAGATCAGGTACAGGCCGACCAGCACGCCGACGGCAGCACCGAACAGCACCAGGCGGTAGGTCGAGAACGTGTAGCCGCCCACCGCGAAGCTGCCCAGCGGCGTGCCGATGCCCTGCCAGCTCGAGCCGAGCACGATCAGCATGCCCTGCGTCACCATCAGGCTGATGCCCCAGGTCGCC
The DNA here is from genome assembly GCA_035279205.1 of Vineibacter sp. Lineage (GTDB taxonomy): Bacteria > Pseudomonadota > Alphaproteobacteria > Reyranellales > Reyranellaceae > Vineibacter. The sequence goes on along the minus strand of DATEIF010000314.1, from coordinate 23,988 downwards.
AGGATGGAGTCGAGCGGCCGGTGATAGAGATGCCGGATGATGGTGCGCTCCAGCACGATGCCGACCAGCCCGGCCGACAGCGCGCCGATCAGCTGGGCCAACGGCAGCGGCACGCCGTTCTGCACGCAGATGACCGTGACGTAGATGCCGCAGGTGATGAACTCGCCATGGGCCATGTTGATGATGCCCATCATGCCGAAGATGATGGCAAGGCCTGCGGCCGCGAGAATCAAAAAGGCAAAAACGTCAGCAAACTGAAACGCGATCGAGAAGATTTCAGCGAACATGGTGCTGAGGTCCGACTGGCTCGGCGTGACCTTCCCCCGGAGGGGGAAGGTGCCCGAAGGGCGGAAGGGGGATGTTCGATCGAATTCGGTCTCTCAGACTAGCATCGATTGTGCCACAGCATCCCCCTTCCGGCGCTACGCGCCACCTTCCCCCTCCGGGGGAAGGTAAGCTTACTTCTTCGGCAGGCTGGTCGGCGTGTACTGTTCCTTCGGGTCCTTCTTGGTCAGGTCGCAGCCGATCTCGCCCAGCCAGTACGGCTTGATCAGGCCGAAATCCTTGATCACGCGCACGGAATGATCGGGATTGACGCCGATCAGGCGCATGTGATGCGAGGTGTGCTGGCTCTGCGGGTCGATGCAGATCTTGCCCTCAGGCGCATCGATGCAGGCATCACCGGTGGCGATCACCTTGCGCAGGTCGGCCTTCTTGGTCGACTTCGCCTTCTCGACCATCGCCTTGTACATGTAGAGCGCGGTATAGGCGTTGTAGCCCATGTCGTTGATGTAGGCCTCGTTCGGGAACTTGGCCCGCCAGCGCTTCTTGAAATCGGCCGCAGCCGGCGTATCGATCTCCTCGAACCAGTTGGCCGTGGCGTGCATCTTGGCCAGGGCCGGTGGCGGGAACCGCTTGTGCTCGAAGCCCAGCATGACCTTGATCGAGCTGCCCATGGGGATGGTCAGCTTGGCGGCCGCCGCCTGCTCGAAGAACGAGTCCTGCGAGGCGCCGACATTCAAGGTCATGATCCAGTCCGGGTTGGCCCGCTGGATATTCTGGATCGTCTGGCCGAACTGCGACACGCCCAGCGGGATGAACTCCTGGCCCACCACGGTGCCGTTCAGCTTCTTCATTAGATCGCGCGTCCACTCGGCCGAGAGCTGGCCGAAATTGTAGTCGGCGGCGATGATGTAGACCTTCTTGCCGAACGTCTCGACCATCCACGGGATCAGGGTCGAGAACTGCTGCTCGGGAACGGCGCCGATGCTGATCGTGCTGGCATCGCACACGCCGCCTTCATACTGGTTGGTGTAGAAGTACGGCACGTCCGTCTTGTTGACGATCGGACGGATGGCTTCGCGCGAGGCGCTGGTGATGCCGCCGATCAGGACGTCGACCTTGTCGCGCTGCAGCAGGCGACGCGCGAACTCCTGATAGCGCGCATTGTCCATCTGCGGGTCGAGATGAATCAGCTCGATCTTGCGGCCCATGATGCCGCCGGCCTTGTTGATCTCCTCGGCCGCCAGTTGCGAGCCGTTGAGCTTGGGCTTGCCCATCAGGGCAATGTCGCCCGAGACGTCCTCGAGCAAACCGACCTTGATCGGCTGTTGCGCCATCGCCGGCGCAACGGCCATGACGACCGTGGCCGCAATAGCCAGACTACACACCGTCCCCATTCGTCTCACGTTGCCCATGTATCACCTCCTCCTCAGCCCCACGAGGTTCATTGTTCGGCGGCGCGGTCACGCCCCGGCCGGCAGGTATTTCTTCAACACGCCGGCGCCGACCGTGTATTTCGGGTCGACGAAGTTGCCGAGGCGGACCTTGCCGCACTGGCTCAGCATCATGTAGGCGTCGAGCTGGTCGAAGCCGTAGTCGGCGGCCATCCAGCGGATCAGCTCGCGATAGGCGATGCGGGTCGCATCCTCCAGTGGCCGGGCGCTGCCGATGGCCATGATCTGGTCATCCGTCTCCAGCCGCGGCCACTCGATCGTCCACTTCTTGATCACGTCGACCCGGATGGTCGTCAGGCTGGCGTGCTCGACCGCCACGCCGCACACCTCACCATCGCCCTGGCAGGCATGGGCATCGCCGATGAACAGGCGCGCACCCGGCACCCGGACCGGCAGATACGTGACGGTGCCCGGCCCCATGTCCGGCAGATCCATGTTGCCGCCATGGCTGTCGGGCGTCAGCGAGCTGATGGAATCGATCTCAGGCGAGCAGCTCAAGGTGCCGATATGCGGCTTGTAGGGCAGCTTTACCTTGTCGCTCCAATGGACCGTCTTTTCGTCCACCAGGATCTTGCGCACGATCTCGGGCAGCGGCTGGTTGAGCGTCGCGGTGTAGTACGTCCCGGTGAGTGCACCGAACTCGGGAATGAGTGCGCAGGTGCCACGGGGCTGCTCGCCGCGCGGCGCCATCGCCTCGATGTGCACGGCGAGCGCATCGCCCGGTTCGGCGCCCTCGATCATGATCGGGCCGTTCTGCGGATTGGCGAACGGCATCCTGATCTTCTCGCTGGGCTTATCGGCCTCGGTCTTGATGCGGCCGCTGAAGGCGTCGCGTGTCTCGACGACGATCCGGTCGCCCGGGTTCACGGTCATGACCGGCTGTGAGTAAGGCCCGATCGTGAAGTGGAACTCGGCCTGCCGCTCCTCGGTGAGCTGGTGCGTCTCACCGACCTTGCCGCGCGCCGCACCGCGGCGCTGCATGATCGACTGCGAAACCCAAGCGTTGATGCTCATGGCGTGTGCCCTTGTTTATATCTCCCTCCCCAGCGAAGCTGGGGAGGTGCCCCGAAGGGGCGGAGGGGACCCAACGTGGTTTTGGTTACTGAGACCACGTCGGCTCCCCCTCCGGCCTTCGGCCACCTCCCCCACTGCGTGGGGGAGGAAATTCTGTTTCACACCACCGGCCGGCGCTTGTGCCAGTCGGTGGCCAACTGGAAGGCATGGCCGGCGCGCAGCAACAGGTCCTCCTCCATGTGCCGCGACACCAGCTGGAACGCGACCGGCAAGCCCTTGGCCGTGAAGCCGCCCGGCAGCGTGATGGTCGGGCTGCCCGTCATGTCGAACGGCGCGGTGAAGCGCAGCAGCTTCTCGATCGCGCCCTCGTCCTGGCCCAGCGTGGCCATGGTCGCCGTGGTCGGCGACGCCGCGTACTGGGCCGGGATCGCCAGCAGATCGATATCCTGGAAGAGCGCCGCCACCCGACCGCGGAACGCCTCGCGCACGATCTGGATCTTGGTCAGGTCGAAGCCCGACAGCGCCCGGCCGGCCTCGATCAGCCCGCGCAAGGCCGGACCATAGTGCTCCGCCTGCGCCGGGAACGTCGCTTCATGCGCCACGGCGGTCTCGACGGCGCATAGCGGCGCCCACAGCTTCACGACCTCGTCCGGCGACGGAAATTTAACCTCGCGGATCTCGGCGCCCAGTGCGGCAAGGACGGCGATCGCGTCGTCCACCACCTTCACCATGTCCTTGTCGACGCCGGTCGTGTTGAGGCTGCGGTCAACACCGATGCGCATGCCGCGAATGCCACGCTCCAGGCCGGCCAGATAATTGGGTACCGGTTCCTGGCGCGCCGTCGGATCGTTCTGATCGGCGCCTGCGATCACGCTCAGGACGGCGGCAGCATCTGCCGCGCTGCGCGTCATCGGGCCGATGTGATCCAGCGATTCCGCGAGTGCAAAGACACCGTAGCGACTGACGCGCCCCCATGTCGGCTTGAGCCCGGTTACGCCGTTGGCGGCCGACGGAAAGCGGATCGAGCCGCCCGTATCGGAGCCCAGCGACGCGAAGCACAGGCCCGCCGCGGTCGCCACGCCCGAGCCGCTCGACGAGGCGCCGGACCAGTGATCCTTGTTCCAAGGGTTCACCGGCGGTGTGATCTTGGGATGATGGTCGGCGAAGGCGCCCTCGGTGAGCTGCAGCTTGCCCAGCAGGACGGCGCCGGCCGCCGCGAAACGTTCGACGACTGTCGCATCATGGTCGGGCTTGAACGCCGCATGGATGGCCATGCCGGCGGCAGTCGCAATGCCTTTGGTGTAGCAGAGATCCTTGACCGCGATCGGCACGCCGTGCAGCGGCCCGCGATAGGCACCGCGCGCGATCTCCGCCTCCGCCCGGCGGGCCTGCTCCAGCGCCAGATCCGCCGTGACCGTGGCATAGCTCTTGAGCGTACCGTCCAGCTTGGCGATGCGCTCAAGCATGGCTTGCGTCAGCGCGACCGGCGACAGCGCACCGACCTGGATCCGGCGTGCCACGTCGACGAGACCGAGATAGTGGATAGCCTGTTCGCTCATCGATTTCCTCGTACTCTTTGCGTCAGTGCAGGCGGCCGGCACCGTTCTTTTCGAACGCAGCGGCGGCCTGGATCAGCCGGCTCTCCTCGAAGTGCCGTCCGACCAGCATCAACCCTATCGGCAAGCCGTCCTTCTTGCCGCAGGGAATCGTGAACGCCGGATGGCCGCTGACATCGAACGGACAGGTGTTGGCCTGCATGTTGAGCGCGCGATCGACGTAGATGTCGCGCGGACAGTCCGGTTCCGGAATCAGCGTTGCGGTGAAAGGAATGGTGGGCATGACCAGAATGTCGACGTCGCGCAGCGCCTGGTCGTAGGCGTCGCGCAACAGCACTCGCAAATTCTGTGCCTTGGAGTGGTAGCGATTGTGATAGTGCCGATGGAGATACTCGCCCAGCAGCAACACCAGCTTCACGGTCTCCGATGCATCGTTGAGTCGAGACGCCATGCCACGCGCAAACGCCTCCTGCATCGACAGCGGATAGTACGCCGCCACGTTATTGCCCACGCCGTAGCCCTTCAGCATCATCTCGGCGGCGCCTTCCAGGATGATGCCGCTCCAGATGTGCGGGCCATCATAGTGCATGGGAATCGAGACATCGCTGATCGCCGCGCCGGCGCCAGCCAGCACCTCGACGGCGGCACGCACCCGGCGATCGACCTCGGGATCGCTTTCCGGGTGGCCGAAGCCCTGCTTCATGACACCGATCCGCAGGCCGGTCGCCCCCTTGCCCAGCGCACCGAGGTAATCGTCGGTACGCGCCAGCTGCGTGCGCGGATCGTAGCCATCGTGACCGGCGATGACCGACAGCAGTCGCGCGACGTCCTCGGTCGTGGCGCCCATCGGGCCGCAATGGTCAACCGAGTACGAAATCGGCATCGATCCTGTGGTGGGCACCAGGCCCCAGGTCGGCTTCAGCCCATAGATTCCGCACCAGCTCGACGGCGTGCGGATGGAGCCGCCCTGATCGCCGCCCAGCGCCATGGGCACGTCGCCCGCCGCCACGACGGCTGCGCTGCCGCCCGATGAGCCGCCGGCGCTGTGCTTGACGTTGTGCGGATTGCGGATGGCGCCCGTGGCGCAGGTGTGGCTGGCGCCGGAAAAGCACAGATCCTCGCACGCGGCCTTGCCCGCAATCGTGCCACCTGCCTCCAGAATGCGCGTCACGACGGTGGCGTCGATCTCCGGCACGTAGCCTTCCAGCAGCTGCGAGCCGTTCATCATCGGCACGCCGGCCACGCAGATGTTGTCCTTGATGGCGACTTTCCTGCCGGCGAGAAGGCCCGATGCCGCGCCGCCGATATCGGTCTTCCAGTACCAGGCGTTGTACGGATTCTCCTCGGCACTGGGCCGGTAGCCCGGACCACGCGGATATTTCACGGCAAGCTTGGGCTCGGCCAGTTGATCGAGCCTGGCATAGGAGGCGAGCGGCCCGCGCATGAGCTCGCGGAAGGACGCGAGGTCATCGCCGCTGAGCGCGAGGCCGAACGACCGCGCGATCGTGTCCAGCTGTTCGATGCTTGGCAAGCGGACCGGCATCCCCACTCCCCCTGTGCCCTCAAGCAAAAAGAGCCCGCAGGCTCCTTGCGGAACCTTCAGGCTCTTTTGCCGGTCGAGGCTTTCAGCCTCGCATGTCTGCTGTCTCTAGGCGCCGCAAGCACGCGATGGTGGACGCTCTTGTCCCGCGCGCGGCGACGACTTCTTTGATCGATGCATTTTGATAGTCATATTCACTATCAGGACTGTCAATGTGTTTGTCACCACCAAGCAATGCGTCTGTCGCAATGCGCCTTGACGCGTACTGCCCGGCGCTGCGACGCTGGGCTCGAGGCGAATCACATGGCCAAGCGCCGGCGCGAAACGGTTCATATCGGTGTTCTCTACTCGCTGACCGGTCCCTATGGACTGGTCGGGCGCGAGATGCTGAACGGCCTGACGCTGGCCGTCGAGCAGGTGAACGCCAGTGCCGAGTTCGATTTCCAGTTCACGCCGCTGGTGTTCGATCCCGGCGGCGAGCTTGAGGTCTACCAGGAACACTGCGAGCTGCTGATCCGCGACAAGGCCGTTCGCCACATCGTGGGCTGCTACACCTCGGCATCACGCAAGCAGGTGCTGCCGCTGATCGAACGCTACGATCGCCTGTTGTGGCATTCGGCACGCTACGAGGGCTTCGAGAACAGCGACAACGTGATCTATGTCGGCGCCGCGCCCAACCAGCACATCGTGCCGCTGGCGCGCTACATGATCGAAACACTGGGCACCAGCGTCTACTGCGTTGGCGCCAACTATCTGTGGACGTGGGAAACCAACCGTGTGCTGCAGGAGATCGTCTCGGCAGCCGGCGGCCAGATCATCGCCAAGCGGCTCGTTGCGCTGGGCGACACCGAAGTCAGCCACGTCGTGCGCGAGATCATCGAGCGCAAGCCGCCCATCATCTTCAACACCCTGGTCGGCGAGGCGAGCTACCGCTTCCATCGCGAGCTCTACCGTGCCCAGTCGCAAGCCGCCAACCGCGGCGCGCCGCGACCGCCGATCCTGAGCTGCAGCCTGTGCGAGCCGGAGCTGCGGCTGATCGGACCGCGCGCTTCGGTCGGGCACATCACATCGTCGGTCTATTTCGCCAGCGTCGACACGCCGGAGAACCGCACCTTCGTGCGGCGCTATCGCGAGATGTTCGGCAGCAGCAACCTGCCCTCGGTCGACGCCGAGGCATCCTATCTCTGCGGTATCCTGCTGGCGCGCGCGATCCGGCGTGCCGGCTCGACGGATGTCCAGGCCGTGCGCGCGGCGGCCTACAAGGACGAGCTGAGCGCACCGCAAGGGCCGGTGAAGATCGATCCCGAAAACAACCACTGCTATCTGACGCCCCGGCTGGCGCGATCGCGCGCCGGTTTCACGTTCGACATCCTCGACACCGCACCGACGGTGGTGAAGCCGGATCCCTACCTCACCTGGCTCGATCTCGACGACCTCACCCGCAACGCCCGGGGCGGCAGCGGCGCGCGGCCAGCCAGCTCTCTGCGGGTCGTCAAATGAAGCGCCGCCGCGTGTCATCGTTCCGCGGGCTGCATGCACTGGTCGAGCATGGCCCCGGCCGTGACCGCGCGGCTCTCACGGCGCAGCTTGAAGTGCTGGGCCTCAAGGTCACCGCACTCGAGACGGCGCCGGCGCCACCATGGGACGGCGTCGACATCTTCTTCTTCGATGCCGATGCGGGGTATGCCGGCGGTGCCGACGAGATCCCGCCCGAGATCAACCTGCCGACGGTGGCCTTGATCGGCTCCGAAACGCCCGGCCGACTCGAGTCGATGCTGGCGCGCGAGCCGTCGGCCTACCTGCTGAAGCCGATCCGCTCGACCGGCATCTATTCGTCGCTCGCCATTGCGATGCATCAATTCTCGTTGATCCAGACCATGCGCCGCAAACTCGCCTCCGCCGAAGAACGACTGCGATCGCGACGCATCCTCTTCTCCGCCGTGCTTCAGGTCATGAACCAGGCCCAGGTCGACGAGGTCGAGGCGTTTCGCGTCCTGCAGCGCGCCGCGATGGCCCAGCGCGTGACCTTGGAAGTGCTGAGCGCCCGCATTCTCTCCGGCCAGTGCCCCCTGCCCCGCGTTGTTGCCGGCTAGTTCTTTCCAGTCCCGTACCGCGAAACGCCACGTGTTTGACTCGTCGGGCGAAAGCTGTAAGCGTGACGATCAAGTGAGGAAACGCTTGGGAGCAAAGACTCCCGCATCGGCGACGATAACAAAGCCGCGCGACATGGCAGGCGCAGCGGCAAGCCAGGGGTGGACGGGCGCCACGCTTCGGCGTGAACGGGGCGGCTTGTCCTTCTGGTACGCGTGGCCGGAGGACGATGCATGGGACGACAGATCCTTCACCGTCTGCTGATCTCCATTCCCGCTCTGCTCGGCGTGCTGTTCCTGTGCTTCTGTCTGTTGCAGGTCGTGCCGGCCGATCCGGCCATGATCATCGCCGGCCCCGACGCCAAGGCCGAGACCATCGCCGCCATCCGCCTTGAGCTCGGCCTCGACCGACCCATCCCCGTCCAGTTCCTCGACTACATCGGTCGCGTCATCCAGGGCGATCTGGGCCGCTCCATCATCTCCAACAGGATGGTGCTCGAGGAGCTCGGCCAGACGATCGGACCCACCGTCGAGCTGATGCTGGGCGCCATGCTGATGGCGGTGCCATGCGGGCTGGCGCTGGGCACGCTGGCAGCGGTCAAGCGCGGCACCATCACCGACCGCATCATCATGGCGTTCTCGGTCGCCGGCGTTTCCATGCCGGTGTTCTTCATCGGCCTGATCCTGATCCAGTATGTCGGCTTCAAGATGGCGCTGCTGCCGTTCACCGGACGCACCGGACCTGTCTGGGCCGGCGGTCTGCCCAGCCTCATACTGCCAGCGGTGACCCTGGGCAGCGTGCTGATCGGGCCCATCGCGCGGCTCACCCGCACCGCGGTGCTGGAGGTGCTCGGTGCCGATTTCGTGCGCACGGCGCGCGCCAAGGGCCTGCGCGAGACGGCGGTCATCGTGCACCACGCGCTGCGCAACGCCCTGATCCCCGTCGTGACCCTGATCGGTCTGCAGGCTGCCTTCCTGCTGGGCGGTGCCGTGGTGACAGAGACCATGTTCGCCTGGCCCGGCGTCGGACGCCTGGCCGTGGGCGCCATCGTGTCGAGCGATTTTCCCACCGCCCAGGGCGCCATCATGATTCTCGCGATCGCGTTCCTGATGATCAACCTGATCGTCGACGTGCTCTACGTCTATCTCGATCCGAGGGTGCAGCGCGGATGACCGTCGATACCCTGACCGCTCCCTCGGCCGTCGCCGCCGAGACCGAACCCAGCCTGCCCGGCCGCGCCGGCGTAATGCGCCGCCTGACGCGCGATCCGGTGGCCCTGGCCGCGAGCCTGCTGCTGATGCTGATCGTGGCCGCCGCCGTCTTCGCCCCCTGGGTGGCGCCCTACGATCCCTACTCCACCGATCTCTCCAAGGCGATGCAGGCGCCGAGCGCGGAGCACTGGTTCGGCACCGACAATACCGGCCGCGACATGCTGAGCCGCGTGATCTTCGGCACCCGCAACACGCTGATGCTGGGCCTGGTCGGCGTCATCGTGGGCGGTGTGCTGGGCGGGCTGCTGGGCATCCTGGCCGCCTTCTACCGCCGGCTCGACGGCTGGATCATGCGGCTGGTCGACGTAATGCTGGCCTTTCCTGCGATCCTCATCGGGCTCGCCGTGGCGGCGATCTCCGGCGCCGGGCTGACGGCGGTGATCATCGCCCTGGTGGTCGCCACCGTTCCCGACGTGGCGCGGGTGGCGCGCGGCGCCGCTGTCGGCGTGATGGGCCAGGAGTTCATGGAGGCCGGCCGCGCCGTCGGCGTGTCCGACTTCACGCTGATCTGGCGCTATCTCACCTTGAACTGCATCTCCACCATCTTCGTGTTCCTGACCTTGCGGTTCGGGCAGATCATCCTGATCGGCTCGGCGCTGGGCTTCCTGGGCATGGGTGCCCAGCCGCCGACGGCCGAGCTCGGCATGATGGCAGCCCAGGGCCGCGACTTCCTGTTCATGGCCCCGCACATCGCCACCATCCCGAGCCTGGCGATCTTCGTCATCGTGCTGGCCGCCAACCTGCTGGGCGACGCCCTGCGCGACGTGCTCGACCCAAGGCTGCAGCAATGATGCGCCACATCTCCCCTCCCCACGCAGTGGGGAGGTGCCCCGAAGGGGCGGAGGGGACCCGACGTGGTCATCGGAACTGGGCCTCGTGTCTTCGTGACAAGGACCACGTCGGCTCCCCATCCGCCCTTCGGGCACCTTCCCCGCTTTGCGGGGAAGGGATGATCAGCGGGTTCATCGCCATGACACTGGCGGCGGCATGCCTTGCGATGCCGGCCGCGGCGCAGACCCTCACTCTGCTGCGCAACATCGATGCGCCGCACTACGATCCGGCGCGCACGTCGGCGGGCGCCACGGCCGAGATCGCGTTCATGCTCGGCGACACCCTGGTCGGGCTCGACTATGACCTCAAGACGGTGACACCGCTGCTGGCCACGTCGTGGACGGTGAGCCCGGACGGCAAGCTCTACACCTTCAAGCTGCGCGAGGACGTCACCTTTTGCTCCGGCCGGAAGATGACGGCGGCCGACGTCGTCTACAGCTTCAAGCGCGTGCTCGATCCCGAGATCAAATCGCCGTTCGCCTGGCGCATGGGGCCCGTCAAGGACATCCGCGCCCGCGATCCCTACACCGTCGAGTACGAGCTCGAGGCGCCGTTCGGCGAGCTGCCGCTGCAGCTCACCAATTTCCAGGCCACGGTGCTCAATCCCGAGAACGTGGCGGCGCTGGGCAAGGATTTCGGTGTCAAGGGGTTCGACGGCACCGGGCCGTTCTGCTTCCAGTCATGGGAGCCGCGCAACCAGACCGTGGCGAGCCGTCACGCCGCCTACCGCTGGGGGCCGCCGCTCTACAAAAACCCGGGACCGGCGAAATACGAGCGGGTAGTGTGGAAGATCGTGCCGGAAGAGGCCGCGCGGCTCGCCGCCATGGCCAGCGGCCAGATCGACATGACCTACAGCATGCCCGATCAATACCTGCCGCAGCTCGCCCGGATGCCGACCATCGACATCCTGCGGCCGGCGGCAAATCTGCGGCTGTTCTATTTCGGCTTCAAGACGAGCCGGGACAACGTGTCCGATGCGCGCGTGCGCACGGCGCTGAGCCAGGCAATCGATCGCAAACAGCTGGTCGACGCGATCTATTTCGGCAACGGCGAGCCCGCCGCAACCTACCTGCACCCGCAGACGCCGGACTTCGACCCGACAACGCCATCGCACCTCGGCACCTATGATCCGGCGGCGGCCGCCCGGCTCCTGGACGATGCCGGCTGGAAGCTGGGCGCCGACGGCTTCCGCTACAAGGATGGCAAGAAACTGACCCTGCTGCTCTACGGCTTCGCGGGCGGCCGGTCGCCGAAGATGGCCGAGGCGGTGCAGGGTTTCTGGCGCAAGATCGGTGTCGACCTGCAGCTGCAGATGTGGGACGGCACCATCGTCTTCTCCAAGCTGGCGCAGCAGGACTACGACATCTGGTCGATCGCCTTCCCCTACTCCAGCGCCGGCGATGCGCTGCGGCTCTATTTTCACTCCGCCAACATCCCGACGCCCAACCGGATGAACTGGAAGGATCCGCAGACCGACCGCTGGCTCGAAACAGGCGTCACCGCGCTGGATCCCAAGGCGCGGTTCGAGGCCTTCGCCAAGGTGCAGAAGATCGTGCACGAGAACGCGCTGTGGGTGCCGCTGGTGCACGAGGGGCTGGCGCTGGTCGTCAACAAGCGCGTGAAGAACGTCCGCGCGCATCATGTCTACACGTCGATGATCTACAAGGCGCTCGATGCGTCACCATAAGACGCCGCCGCCACCACCATCGCCACAGGGAGGCGATCATGAGGAGGAACCTGCTTGGTATCGGCGTTGTGATCGTGTTGAGCAGCATCGCCCATGGTGGCGCCGCACAAACGTTGAACATGATGAAATCGATCGACGCGCCGCACTATGACGCTCAGCGCACGACCTGGGGGCCGACGTCCGACGTCGTCAACATGTTCCAGGACACTCTGGTCGCGCTCGACTGGGACGGCCGGACACCCATTCCCTATCTCGCCAAGTCCTGGGATGTCAGTGCCGACGGCAGGACCTACACCTTCAAGCTGCGCGACGATGTCACGTTCTGCAGCGGCAAGAAGCTGACCGCGGAAGACGTCATCTTCTCGTTCAAGCGCCTCACGGACCCGGCGCTCAAGGGACCGTTCGCCTGGCGTGCCGGCAAGATCAAGGATCTGCGGGCGCCTGATCCCTACACCGTCGTCTACGAGCTGGAGGAGCCGTACTCCGAGTTGCTGCTGCAGCTCACCATGTTCACCAACGTCATCCACAACAAGGACAGCGTCGAGGCGCTGGGCAAGGATTACGGCATCAAGGGCGCCGACGGCACCGGCCCGTGGTGCTGGGTGTCATGGCAGCCGCGCACCGAGGTCGTGCTGAAACGCCATGACGCCTATCGCTGGGCCCCGTCGATGTACCAGAACAAGGGGCCGGTGAAGTTCGAGAAGCTGGTGATCAAGGTCGTGCCGGAAGAATCCAGCCGCGTGGCGGCGATGATGGCCGGCCAGTTCGACATCACCCACCAGTTCCCGCCGCAGTTCATCGCCCAGGCCAAGAGCGCGCCGATGCTGCAGGTGCAGGAGGCCAAGCCCAATTTCCAGCTGCTCTATTTCGGCTTCAAGGTGACGCGGCCGATGGTGGCCGACCGCCGGGTGCGCCAGGCGATGAGCATCGCCATCAACCGGGCCGAGATTGCCAAGGCGATCCTGCTGGGCAATGCCGATCCGGCCTTCACCTTCGTTGATCCCGATGCGCTGGACCATGCGCCCAAGACCAAAGAGCTGATCACGGAGGATCTCGAGCACGCCAAGAAGCTGCTCGACGAGGCCGGCTGGAAGGTCGGCGCCGACGGCATCCGCGAGAAGGATGGCATCAAGCTGACCCCGAAGGTCTACTACACTCAGTCCGGCAACACGCCGCGGGTGGCCGAGGCGATCCAGGGCTATCTGCGCCGCATCGGCGTGCACTGGCAGCTGCAGCCGTGGGACTCGACCATCGCGGCGGCGAAGATGGCCGAGCAGGATTACGAGATCTGGTCGGTGACCGTGCCCTATCTCTCGGCCGGCGACCTGATGAACATCTATTTCGACTCGAGGAACATCCCGACACCCAACCGGATGAACTGGAAGGATGCCGAGACCGACGAGTGGCTGCGGCTGGGCCGCGCGGCGCTCTCCGATGCCGACCGCGCCAAATACTACGCACTGGTGCAGCAGAAGGTCTCCGCGGAGTACCTGTGGATGCCGGTGCTCAACATCAACATGCACATGGTGACCAACAAGAAGATCAAGGGCGGCCGTCCGCACATGATCTACCAGAACACCTTCTATAAGGGCCTCGACTTCTCGTTCTGAGGGAGGATCCGATGCAAGGGACAGTGCGGTGCGCGGCAGCGGCGCTGGTCATGGCCGGCATCATGGTGGATGCCCAGGCCCAGACCTTGAACGTGATGAAGTCTCTGGACGCGCCGCACTACGATGCGCAGCGCACGACCTGGTCGCCCACCGCCGACATCGTCAACATGGTGCAGGACACCCTCGTGGCCCTCGACTGGGACGGCAAGACCGTGATCCCCTACCTGGCCAAGGCCTGGACGATCAGCGAGGACGGCCGCACCTACACCTTCAAGCTGCGCGACGATGTCACGTTCTGCAGCGGCAAGAAGTTCACCGCCGAGGACGTGGTCTACAGCTTCACGCGGTTGAGGTCCCCCGAGATCAAGGCGCCGTTCGGATGGCGTGCCGGCGACATCAAGGAACTGCGCGCCATCGATCCTTACACGGTCGAGTATGAGCTCAAGGAGCCGTTCTCCGAGCTGCTGTTGCAGCTCACCATGTTCACCAACGTCATCCACAACAAGGAGAACGTCGAGGCGCTGGGCAAGGATTACGGCATCAAGGGCCTCGACGGCACCGGCCCGTGGTGCTTCGTCTCCTGGCAGCCGCGCACGGAGATCGTGCTGAAGCGGCACGACGCCTATCGCTGGGGCCCGTCGATGTACCAGAATAAGGGGCCCGTGAAGTTCGAGAAGCTGTCGATCAAGATCGTGCCGGAGGACTCCGCCCGGGTCGCCGCCATGCAGAGCGGTCAGTTCGACTTCACCCACCAGTTCCCGCTGCAATTCATCCAGCAGGCCCAGAAGGCGCCGACCCTGCTGGTCCAGGAGGCCCAGCCGGTGTTCCAGCTGGTCTACTACGGCTTCAAGATCAGCCGTCCGATGGTGGCGGACCGGCGCGTGCGCCAGGCCATGAGCATTGCCATCAACCGCGCCGAGATCGCCAAGGGCATCTTCCTCGGCAACGCCGTTCCCGCCTTCACCTTCGTCGATCCGGCGGCGCCCGACTTCAATCCGGAAACCAAAAGCGTCGTCAAGGAGGACCTGGAGTTGGCCAGGAAGCTGCTCGACGACGCCGGCTGGAAGGTGGGCAGCGACGGCATCCGTGAAAAGGACGGCGTGAAACTGGCGCCCAAGGTGCTGTTCACCCAGGTCGCCAATTTCGGCCGCGTGAGCGAGGCGATCCAGGGCTACCTGCGCAAGATCGGCATCGACTGGAAGATCGTGGGCTACGACTCGACCATCGCACCGGCCAAGATGGCCGAGCAGGACTACGAGCTGTGGACCGTCGCCGTGCCCTATCTATCCGCCGGCGAGCTGATGAACCTGTACTTCGACTCGAAGAACATCCCGACACCGAACCGGATGAACTGGCAGGATCCGCAGACCGATGAGTGGCTGAAGCTCGGCCGCGGCGCCCTGAGCGACGCCGACCGGACCAGGTACTACGGCCTGGTGCAGAAGCAGGTGGCCGACGAGTTCCTGTGGATACCGGTGGTCAACGCCAACATGTACCAGGTCACCACCAAGAAGCTGAAGGGCGCGCGCCCGCACATGCTGTACCAGAACACCTTCTACAAAGGCCTGGATCTGTCGTTCTGAGACGTGTTTCGATAGGCGGAGGAAAATCAAATGCACGGGATGTTGAGGAGCGTGGTTGCAGTGGTCGGCGCCACCTGTCTGGCGTCGGCGGTCCAGGCGCAGACGCTGCGCATGATGAAATCGCTCGATGCACCACACTACGACGGTCAGCGCACCACCTGGTCGCCCAGCTCCGACATCGTCAACATGTTCCAGGATACCCTGGTCGCGCTCGACTGGGACGGCAAGACCGTGATCCCGTACCTGGCAAAATCGTGGACCGTCAGCCCCGATGGCAAGCTCTACACCTTCAAGCTGCGCGATGACGTGCAGTTCTGCAGCGGCAAGAAGTTCACTGCCGCCGACGTGGTCTACAGCTTCAAGCGCCTGCTGGATCCCGAGACCAAGGCGCCGCTGAAATGGCGCGCCGGCGATGTGAAGGATCTGCGGGCGTCGGATCCCTACACGGTCGAATACGAGCTGAACGAGCCCTACGCCGATCTGCTGCTCAATCTCGTCAGCTTCACCATGGCGATCCACAACAAGGAGAGTGTCGACAAGCTGGGCAAGGACTACGGCACGCAGGCCATCGACGGCACCGGCCCGTGGTGCTTCGAGTCCTGGCAGCCGCGCACGGAGATCGTGCTGAAGCGCCACGACGCCTACAAGTGGGGCCCCTCGATGTATCAGAACAAGGGGCCGGTGAAGTTCGAGCGGCTGTCGATCAAGATCATCCCCGAGGATTCGGCGCGCGTCGCCGCCATGATCGGCGGTCAGTTCGACGTCTCGCACCAGATCCCCCTGCAGTTCATCAGCCAGGTCAAGGCGGCGCCGATGCTGCAGGTCCAGGAGGCCAAGCCGAATTTCCAGCTGATGTACTACGGCTACAAGACGACCCGGCCCATGGTGTCCGATCCGCGCGTGCGCGAGGCAATGAACATCGCCATCAACCGCGCCGACATCGTCAAGGGCATCATGCTGGGCAACGCCGATCCGGCCTACACCTTCATCGATCCCGCCACGCTCGACTTCGATCCGGCGACCAAGAACCTCATCAAGGAGGATGTCGAGCGCGCCAAGAAGCTGCTCGACGAGGCCGGCTGGAAGGTGGGCGCCGACGGCATCCGCGAGAAGGACGGCGTCAAACTGGCGCCCAAGGTGCTGTTCACCCAGGTCTCCTATTTCCCGCGCGTGTCGGAAGCCATCCAGGGCTACATGCGCAAAATCGGCGTTGACTGGAAGATCATCGGCTACGACTCGACCATCGCGCCCGCCAAGATGGCCGAGCAGGACTACGAGCTGTGGACGGTGACCTTCCCCTACATGTCCTCGGGCGACCTGCTGAACTTCTACTTCGACTCCAAGAACATCCCGGCGCCCAACCGCATGAACTGGAAGGACGCGCAGACCGACGAGTGGCTGAAGCTCGGCCGCGCGGCGCTGACCGACGCCGACCGCGCCAAGTACTACGGCCTGGTGCAGCGCCGGATCACGGAACAGCACCTGTGGATGCCGGTGATGAACGTCGCCATGTACACCACCAGCAGCAAGAAGCTGAAGGGCGTGCGGCCGCACATGCTGTACCAGAACACGTTCTACAAAGGCCTGGACTATTCGTTCTAGGAGCGCTGCGGATCGGGAGATCTGACATGGCCGAGCCGCTGCTCGAGGTCCGCGACCTGAGGACCTATTTCCACACCGATCGCGGCCTGTTCCGGGCCGTCGACGGCATCAGCTTCTCGGTCGACCGCGGCCGGACCGTGGGGCTGGTCGGCGAATCCGGCTGCGGCAAGAGCGTGACGTCGCTCTCGGTGATGGGCCTGGTCCCCGATCCACCGGGCCGGGTCGAGGGCGAGGCGGTGCTGTTCGAGAAGCGCGACGTGCTGCGCCTGTCGGCCGACCAGCGCCGCCAGCTGCGCGGCAGCAAGATGTCGATGATCTTCCAGGAGCCGATGACGTCGCTCAACCCGGTGCACACCATCGGCCGGCAGATCGTCGAGGCCCTGCTGGCCCACACCACCCTGTCGCCCAAGGCGGCCCGCGACCGGGCGATCGAGGTGCTCGACCTGGTGCGCATTCCCTCGCCGGCGGCGCGCTTCGAGGAATTTCCGCACCGTCTGTCGGGCGGCATGCGCCAGCGCGTGATGATCGCCATGGCGCTGGCCTGCGAGCCGGCGCTGCTGATCGCCGACGAGCCGACGACGGCGCTCGACGTCACCATCCAAGCCCAGATCCTCGACCTGCTGCAGGACCTGCAGCGGCGGCTCGGCATGGCGGTCCTGATCATCACCCACGATCTGGGCGTGATCGCCGAGGTGGCCGACGACGTGCTGGTGATGTACGCCGGCAAGATCGTCGAAAGCGCCGCCGTGGGCGATCTGTTCGCTGACCCGCAGCACCCCTACACCATCGGCCTACTAGGCTCGATTCCGCGCCTGGATGTCGAGCGCGAGCGGCTCGCCACCATCGAGGGCACGGTACCCAGTCCGGACAAGCAGCCCGCCGGCTGCCGCTTCTCGCCGCGCTGTCCCTTCGCCGACCGCCGCTGCCGGGAAGAGCCGCCGCCGCTGCGCGACATCGCGAGCGGACATCGCGTCGCCTGCTGGCATGCCCCTATCGAACAGTACAACGGAGCAACGGCATGACCGCGGTGCCGGTGTTGCAGGTCGCGGGCCTGGTCAAGCATTTCCCGGTGAGCCGCGGCGTCATCCTGAACCGCACGGTCGGCAGCGTCCGCGCCGTCGACGACGTGAGCTTCGAGATCGCCCGCGGCGAGACGTTGGCCCTGGTCGGTGAGTCGGGTTGCGGCAAGTCCACGACGGGCCGCCTGATCCTCGGCCTGATGCCGGCCACCGGCGGCTCGGTGCGCTTCAAGGGCGACGAGATCACCGGGCGCGGCAAGGAGGCGATGCGGCGCCTGCGGCGCCACATCCAGATCATCTTCCAGGACCCCTATGCCTCGCTCAACCCGCGCATGACGGTGGGCGAAATCCTGGCCGAGCCGATGGCAGTCCATGGCCTGGGCACCGAAGCGGAACGCGAGGCGCGGGTGCGCGAGCTGCTCGCCGTTGTCGGCCTGCTGCCCGATCACTTCAGGCGCTATCCGCACCAGTTCTCCGGCGGCCAGCGCCAACGCATCGGCATCGCCCGCGCCCTGGCGGTCAACCCTGATCTGATCGTGTGCGACGAGCCGGTATCGGCGCTCGACGTCTCGATCCAGGCCCAGGTCATCAACCTGCTGCAGAACCTGCAGCAGCGTTTCGGCCTGTCGTATCTGTTCATCGCCCACGACCTCGCGGTGGTGAAGCACATCAGCGATCGCGTGGCCGTGATGTACTTGGGCAAGCTGGTGGAGATCGCCGATAAACGCACGCTCTACGCCCGGCCGCTGCATCCCTATACTCAGGCGCTGATGTCGGCGATCCCGCGGCCCGACCCGACGGTGGCGATGGAGCGCGTCATCCTGCCGGGCGATGTCCCGAGCCCGCTCAATCCACCCGCCGGCTGCCGCTTCCATACGCGTTGCCCGCAGGCCCAGGCGCGCTGCAAGGCCGAGGAGCCGGCGCTGCGCGAGGCCGGCAACGGCCATCGCGTGGCCTGCCATTTCTTCGAGACATTGCCGCCCAGCGCCGGCATCGCCCGGTCGAGCGCCGGGCTCGCCGGCAAGTTCGCCGAGCGGCTGGCCGCGTTCGAAGACGCGAAGCTGAAGCGAACGCCAACCTCACCCTGAGGAGCGGCCCGCAGGGCCGCGTCTCGAAGGGGGCAACGGCGCAGGCGTTGCAAAAGGCCTTTCCTAAGACTGCGTGTGCAGCCCATCCTTCGAGCGCCGGCCTTTGGCCGGCTCCTCAGGATGAGGTTGTTGCTCACGCGGCTGACAGCAAATGCTCCGGCCTGATCGGGACCTCGCGGACACGAATACCCGTCGCGTGGAAGACGGCGTTGGCGATCGCCGGCGCGACGCCCAGCGCCCCCAGCTCGCCGATGCCCCGGGCACCCAGCGGACTGGCGTGCGGATCGAATTCCTCGACGAACGAGGCGTCGATCTCCCCCACGTCGGCATTCACCGGCACCAGGTAACCGGCGAGGTTTTTCGACAGGAAGCGCCCCAGCCGGGTGTCCATGTCCGATCGCTCCAGCAGCGCCTGGCCGATACCCCAGATGATGCCGCCCGTCATCTGGCTGCGCGCGGTCCTGGGATTGATGATCCGGCCGGCGCTATAGACGCCGACGACGCGCTTGACGCGCGGAATGGGGATGTCCACGTCGATCCTCACTTCCGCGAAGACGGCGCCGAAGCTGAAGATGGCCGCCGACGCTTCGCCGTCGCCCGGTTCACCGCCCGGCGCCCATGCCCCGTCGGCCGACAGGCTGTCGACACCCAGCGCCGCCAGTGCGCCGGGATAGCCCTGTGGCCCGTTGGCACCGGCCGCAGCCAGCTTGCGCCGCAGCGATGCGGCGGCATCCTGCACCGCCGAACCGACGCTCATCGTGGCCGACGATGCGCCGGTGAACGGCGCCACGGGCAATGTCGTGTCGCCCAGCACCAGGTGCACGCGATCGACCGGCAAGCCCAACGCGTCGGCGGCGATCTGCGGAATGACCGTGCTCAAGCCCTGGCCGACGTCCTGCGTCGACGTCTCGATCCGCACCTGGCCGGCACGATCGATCGTGACGCGTGCGTTGGCTGCAAAGCGAAAGGCCCGCAGGACGAGGCTCGCCATGCCATAGCCCACCAGATCGCGCCCATCGCGCATCGAGCGTGGCGCGGCCGTGCGGCGGGACCAGCCGAACCGATCCGCGCCGATGGCATAACACTCGCGCAGCTTCTTGGACGAGAAGGGCTTGCCGTCGATGGGGTTGATGTCGGTATGGTTCTTCAGCCGCAGCGCGAGCGGATCCATGTCGAGTGCGGTCGCCAGCTCGTCCATGGCGATCTCGACGCCGACCAGCCCGACGCCGCCGAACGGCGCCCGCATGGCGGCGGGATTGCCGCGATGCAGCCGCCGCAGCCGGTGCGTGGTGCTGAACGCGGGGCTGGCGTAGAGCGCCGGCGTATCCCATCCCGCGCCTTCAACATGGTCGCCGGCGAATGACCCGGCAACGACGCTGTCGTGGCGCAGGCTGGTCAGCGTCCCGTCTCGGCGGGCGCCCAGCGCCACCGTTTGACGGGTCGCGGCCTGATAGCCGTGGCTGGTGTAGGTCTGCGCGCGTGTCAGCACCAGTTTCACCGGCCGGCCCAACGCGCGCGCCGCCATCGCCGGCAGGATCTGGTAGGGCCAGCCCCACCCCTTGCCGCCAAAGCCGCCACCGATGAAACTGTTGCTGACGCGGATGATGTCGGGATCGATGCGCAGCGCCTGGGCGAGACAGGTCCGCGCATCGAAGACGCCCTGTGTCGCGTCGTACACGTCCAGCGCACCGTCACGCCAGACCGCCACGACGGCTCCCGGCTCCATCGCGTTGTGATGACGGTCCGATGTGACATAGGTGGCTTCCAGTGTCACATCGGCCGCCACCCAGCCCGCGGCCACGTCGCCTTTGGCGTTGTCGGGTGGAATACCGAAGAAAGCCGGTGCGACTTCGATACGATCGAGGTCGGCGCCGAAGTCGGTATCGAACGGCGCATCGTGATAGGTGACGCTCACCAGCGTCGCGGCATGCGTCGCCTGTTCCAGTGTCGCCGCCACCACCAGCGCCACGGGTTGGCCTTCGTACAGAACGCGGTCGTCCTGCAGGGGCATGACAGGCTGGCTCAGCGGCACGTCGATGGGCCCGAACGTCGGCGTGTTGTGATGCGTGAAGATGTCGATCACGCCCGGCGCCGCCCGTGCGGCAGCAAGGTCAATGCCGGTAATGTGTGCATGCGGCCGTGTCGCCGGCACGATCACGGCATACGTCACGTCGGCCATGGGTGTGTCGGCGGTGTAGCGTGCCCGGCCCGACACCTTGGCGGGCCCGTCCAGCCGCGCGACGGATTGTCCGATACCGCTCATGCCCGCTCTCCTGCCATCCGCAGCGCCCTGATGACGGCCCGCTTCGCCAACTCGATCTTGAAAGCGTTGTGGCGCCCCGGCTGCGCCCGGTCGAAGTCCTTGTCCAAGGCGCCGCGCAGCGCAGTCTCGTCCGACAAAAGCGTGCCGCGCAGCGCCATCTCCGACGCCTTCAGCCGCCAGGGCCTGGCGGCCACGCCACCAAGCGCGATGTGCACCGCACGGATACGGCTGCCGTCGAGGTCGACACCAACGGCCGCCGAAACCAGGGCGAACTCGTAGGACGCCCGCTCGCGCACCTTCAGGTAATGCGACCGACGGGCGGCCGCGGACGGCGGCACCACGATCGCCGTGATGATCTCGCCCCGCTCGAGTTCGGTGTCTTGTGTCGGGGAGTCCCCCGGCAAACGATGGAAATCCGCCACCGGCACCGACCGCTTGCCGCCAGGGCCGTCGATTTGAACCGTGGCATCAAGCGCCGCCAGCGCCACCGCCACGTCGGAGGGATGGGTGGCGATGCACTGGTTGCTGCCGCCGAATATGGCGGCAGCACGGTCATCGCCCGCGATCGCCGCGCAACCGCTGCCGGGACGGCGCTTGTTGCAGGGCAGATCGACGTCGGCCCGGAAGTACCGGCAGCGCGTGCGTTGCATCATGTTGCCGCCCATGGTGGCCATATTGCGGATCTGCGGCGAGGCGCTGGCGAGCAATGCTTGAGCGATGGCCGGATACGCCGACTGCACGTGCGCGCTGGCGGCAACGTCGCTCATGCGCGCCAGTGCGCCAATGCGCAGGCCGTGATCATCGACCTCGATCCGATCGAGGCCGGCGAGATTGTTGATGTCGATGATGCGCTGAGGCGCCGCGATTCCTTCCTTCATCCAGTTGAGGAGTTCGGTGCCGCCCGCGACTGCCTGCGCGTGCGGCTGCTGCAGGGCGGCGATGGCCTCAGCCAGCGTTCCCACCCGGGCGTAGGTGAAAGCCTGCATCACACAGCCCCGGCTGCGGCGGCCGCCCGCACAGCGGCGACGATCTGCGGATAGGCGGAGCAGCGACAGAGATTGCCGCTCATGAACTCGCGGATCGCGGCGTCCGAGCCGGCATGGCCCTCGCGAATGCAGGCGACGGCCGACATCACCTGGCCCGGCGTGCAAAAGCCGCATTGCAGGGCATCATGCTCGATGAAGGCAGCCTGCACGGGATGCAGCTCATCCGGCGGCGCCAGGCCTTCGATGGTGGTGATGTCCCTGCCCTCGGCCATGACGGCCAGGGTCAGGCACGACAGCACGCGGCGGCCATCGATATGGACCGTGCAGGCACCGCACTCGCCGCGGTCACAGCCTTTCTTGGTGCCGGTGAGCGCCAGGCGTTCGCGCAGCGTGTCGAGCAGCGTGGCGCGACTGTCGACCTGCAGTCGATGGAGATCGCCGTTGATACGCAACGAGACAGTGGCGGTATCAGCGGCGGCAACGGCACCGTCGCGACGCGTCTTTGCGGGGGAATGCACATCCCTCTCCCTGTGTGGTCAGTCCTTGACCACACAGGTAAGCCATACTTAACGTTGCTCAAGTACCTACAATAAAGTCAGGTACCTACCTTTTGGTCTGTATGGAGCATTGCATGCGGCGGCAGAAACCGGACGGTTGCGGTCTCGGACCGGCGCTGGCCGTGATCGGCGGCAAGTGGAAGGCGGTGCTGCTGTGGGAGATCCATCAGCAGCCGCGCCGCTTCGGCGAACTGAAGCGGCTGGTGCCCGGCATCAGCGAGAAGGTGCTGATCCAGCACCTGCGGGAGATGGAGGCGGACGGCCTCGTCCATCGCGAGGTGTTCCAGCAGGTCCCGCCCAAGGTCGAGTATTCGGTGACCAAGCTCGGCGCCTCGCTCGACGAGGCGCTGATCCCGCTGGCCAACTGGGGCAGCAAGCACGCCAAGCGCCTCGAGGCCGCCTATCAGCGCTGAGGGTCGGACAGCCTCGTCGCCGGGAGCGCGCCGACCTCACCCTGAGGAGCGTCGCGCAGCGACGCGTCTCGAAGGGTGGGGAACCGCGCCGTGTCTGCAGCCATCCTTCGAGACGGCCGCGCTGGCGCGCGGCCTCCTCAGGATGAGGTTGATGTTCGGCTTGCGGCCAAGGACAGCGCCTAAGCGCTGACGTGGCCGAGGAACTTCTCCGGCGGCCGCTCGCCCCACTGCGAGATGAAGCCCTCTTCCGTGCTGAGCAGGTTGCCGCCGTTGGCCGCATTCAGGCGATCGGTGTCGGCCCAGCGCTCGTGCACGCGCCGCCAGGGATCGCACCAATAGTCGTAGACCTGGCTGCCCAGCAGGTGCCGGCCGATGCCCCACATATGCTCGTACTTGCCCAGGCCCTTGATGTACTCGTGGTCCTTGAAGACGGCGTCGATGTCGGGCACCTCGAACGACAGGTGGTTCAGGCCGGCCTTCTCGTTGTGGACGCAGAAGAAGACATGGTGATCGACGTAGTCGGCGCCGCGGTCGATCCGGTTGAACGAACCGATCACGTTGTCGGGACTGCCGGCATAGACATCGTCCGAGCAGGTGAGCCCCAGGACATCACGGAACCACTTTACGGTTTCCGCGACCCGCGGCGAGCCCAGCACCATATGGCCGATGCGCTTGATGGGTGTCGGCGATGGCGCCAGCCGCATGAGCCGGCCGGCACGCCGCAGCGGCTCGTCGCCCGAGTTCAGCAGATCGCGCGCGACCGCGATCGGCGGCAAGGCAGCAATGCCGTGCACGACCTCGATCTGGTAGCCGTTGGGTTCGACCAGGCGCACCCGCTTGCCGCCGCCCGGCTCGTCGATGGTCTCGACTCCCGAGGCGCCCGGCACCCCCGCCAGGCGTTTCAGATCATCCTCGCTGGCCGCGGTGTAGCCGAAACCGACACAGCGTGGATCACCCTTTTCGGTGATATGAATGTGATGCGGCGGATCCGTGCCGCGCATATAGAGCGCCGTGGGCGTCCGTTCTGACCGGATCATGCCGAAATGCGTGAGGAACTCCTCCTGGGCATCGAGGTCGGGCGCGCGCAGGCGCCCGTACGCGAGATCCGTCACCTTGATCACGGACATAGCTTCCTCCCTCT
>DATEIF010000313.1:0-5283 GCA_035279205.1 Vineibacter sp. | reverse complement strand
GGGTAGGCGAAGCGCGTCAGGCTGTGCGCGCCCAGCAGCGCCACGGCGATCACGACCACGGTGGTAGCGATGGCGACGATTACCGAGTTGGCGAAGTATGTCGGGAAGCGGGTTTCCAGCAGCAGGCGCCGGTAGTGCTCGAACGTGATCTCGCCCGGCAGCAGGCTGGGCGGGATACGGAACAGCTCGGTCTGCGGTTTGAGCGAGGTCACGATGGTCCACAGCAGCGGGAAGGCCACCAGTCCGACGACCGTCCAGGCGAACAGGTTGAACAGGAAGCGCCGCATCGCTCAGGACTCCGCCGTCCGGCCGGTGCGGAAATAGAGGATCATGAAGCCCAGCATCACGATCATCATCAGCACCGCGACCGCCGAGGCGCCCCCCATCTCGTTGAGCGCAAAGGCCTGCTTGTAGACCAGCAGCGGCAGGGTCATGGTCGAGGTCACCGGACCGCCGCCGGTCATCAGGTAGATCAGGTCGAATTCCTTGAAGTCCCAGATTGCGCGCAGCAGGACCACGATGAACAGCACGTCGCGCAGCTGCGGCAGGGTGATGTCGGTGAAGCGGGCCCAGCGCCCGGCGCCATCCATGGTGGCGGCTTCGTAGAGGTGGTCAGGGATGGTCTGCAGGCGTGCCAGCACGCTGATGACCACGAACGGGAAATACTTCCAGGCACCGACCAGGATCACGCTGATCATCGCGTTGGGCATGCGGCCCAGCCAGTCGAGCGGCATCGACAGCAGGCCTGTCCACATCATGGCGTGGTTCAGGATCCCGTAGAGGTCGTTGAACAGCCAGCGCCAGACCAGGACGGCAACGACCGTCGACATGAAATAGGGGAACAGGATCAGGCTGCGTGCGAGCGAGCGGAACACGATGTTCTGGTGCAGCAGCAGCGCGAGCGCGACGCCGGCCACCAGCTGCAGGACCAGCGTGCCCGCCGTCCAGATCAGGTTGACCCAGAGCGCGTTCCAGAACTCGCCCGACGCCAGCAGCTCGGCATAGTTGCCCAACCCGACCCAGCGCCCCTTCAGGGTCGGCGTGTAGATCGAGAACAGGCTGAGATAGATCGCCGACACCAGGGGATAGACGATCACGGCACAGAAGATCAGCACCGTCGGCGCGATCAGCAGCGCGCCGAGCAGGCCGTATCGGGTCGAGAGCTTCAAGCCCTGCGCGGCAGGCCGTGGCAGGGCTTCGACCGCCGTCATGTCATTTCCTCACCCCTCGCCCCGCGAGAGCGGGGAGAGGAGAAGTATCGGCGCCGCCACATGCGCTTGCCCTCCCCCTCCGGGGGAAGGTCTGCAGATGCGACGCCATGATGGGCGCGTAGCTCACGCCTTGACGATCTTTTCGATGCGCTGCGCCGTCTCGCCGACGACCTTCTTCGGGTCCTCGTTGTTGAGGCACACGCGCTGGACCATCTCGGCGATGACGGCGCTGTTGACGACCTCGCCGGCCTTGGCGTTGGGCTTGTGCTTGGCCGACTCGAAGCCAAGATTGAAGCCGCCGGCCGACGCCGCGGCCATGATCTTCACCTCGTTGGCGTATTTGGCGATGATCGGGTTGTCGAGGTACTTGGGATCATCGGCGATGGTCTTCAGCACCGGCAGCACGTGTCCCGGCGCAGCATGGAGCTGCTTGATGTAGCCCTCCGGCGCGTAGATGTGGGCGGCGAACTTCTTGGTCGCCGCCATGTCCTTGGCCGCCTTGGGAATGAAGATGCTGGGGAAGTCGTTGAAGGTCCATGACGGCACGCTGGCCGAGATCGACGGATAGGTCGTGCAGGTGATCGCGTCCTTGATCGACGGATTCTGCGCGTTGACGTTGGCCAGCACGCGGCCGGTGTAGATGCCGGTCGCCGTCGCGCCGGACACGAAGGCCGTCAGGCTCTCGCCCCAGGAGTATCCCGTGGCACCGGGCGGGCAGAGCTCGCGCATGGACTTGTAGAACTCCAGTGCGTTGAGCGTCTCGGGACTGTCGATCGCCACCTGCAGGTCCGGTGTGAACACCTGGCCACCCGCGAGATGGACGAAGCAGATGAAGATCAACGTGGTCATGCTGTTGCGGGCATAGGGCAGGGGCGCGCCGTAGATGCCGCCGCCCTGCATCTTGCGTGCGGCGGCGCGCAGTTCGTCCCACGTCCTGGGCGCCTCGGCGATCCCGGCCTTCTTCATCAGGTCGGTGCGCAGCCACAGCGAATTGGCGGCGGTGCCGCCGATCCCGGCGCCGGCAAAAACGCCAGGCTCGACCTCGTAGATGCGATTGGCGCCGGGATAGAACTTCTCCGGCCCGACCATCTGGATCACGTCGTTGAACGGCTCCAGCAGGCCGCTGCGCCAGTAGTTGCCGACGGCGAACGAGGGCAGGTGGGTCACGATGTTGGGCACCTGGCCGCTGGCAAAGGCGGCGGCCATTTGCGCAGGGTAGGTCTCGTCCGAGGTCGGCTCGAAGACAACCTTGATGCCGGGGTTGGCCGCCTCGAAGGTCTCGATCTGCAGTTTGTAGGCCGCGAGCTGTGCCGGGACGGACTGTGGCGACCACCAACGCAAGGTCACCGTGCTCTGGGCCGAGGCCGCCCCGGGTATCGTGCCGGCGGCCATCGCACCGCCCATGGCCGCCAATGCCGACCGGCGGGTCAGGCCGGAAGCGCCGTTATTGGTTCCTCCGCGCGTCATTCGTATCCTCCCGTTTTCATTTTTCCGAACATCCGTGCGGAATTATTCAAAGCGATGGCAGGCTTTGCAAGAGGGTTTGTCCGTACCTGATTGCTTCTATCGGGGAGGCTGGCCTGGCTGGAATTGACGTATAATGCTGTATTTATTGATATTTTTGTGATCCACCCTGCGATGAAGGGATGCGAAAATAAATCCGTCAATTGATCGGACTGGCCTGATATGCGAACATGTGTGCGGAAAATGACCCGCTATCCGTAGCTGGCTCGTTCGAGGCACAATCACCGCCCCTCGTGAGTAGAGAAGACAGGCGCATGTCCGACGTCGCTGTTTCAGATCAAGAAAGTGGTGATTACGTCAGTTCGTTGGCCCGCGGTCTTGAGGTGATCCGGGCCTTCACGCGCTCCAAGCCCAGCATGACGCTGAGCGAAGTGGCCGACCGCACCGACATGCACCGGGCCGCGGCGCGCCGTTTCCTGCTGACCCTGGTGCGCGAGGGCTATGTCGAGACGGACGGCAAGTATTTCCGCCTGCGCGCGAAGATCCTGGAACTGGGCTTCTCGGCGCTGGCGTCGATGGACCTCTGGGAGATCGCCCAGCCGGTCCTGAACGATTTGTCGGAACGGTTGTCGGAGTCCTGCTTTGCCGCCGTCCTCGATGGAACGTCGGCCGTCTATGTCGCGCGCGCCGCGTCGAAGCGGGTGATGAATGTCGGCATCAATGTCGGCAACCGCGCGCCGGCGCATGCCGTGTCCACCGGGCGTGTCCTGCTATCGGGCCTCTCCGAGCAGGAGCTCGATGACTACATCGCCAATGCCAAGCTCGAGAAGTTCACGCCCAACACGGTGACATCGAAGGTCAAGCTGCGTGGCATCATCGAGGAGACGCGTCGGCTAGGCTGGTCGATCGTCGACCAGGAGCTGGAGATCGGCCTGCGCGCCATCTCGGTGCCGATCCGCGACCGCGCCGGCAACGTCCGGGCGGCGCTGAATGTGTGCTGCCCCTCGGCGCGCGTGACGCCCGAGGAGATGCGCACGCGGGTGCTCAGCGAACTGATGGAAGCCGCCCAGCGCATCTCGCTCGCGCTGCCGGGTTGAATCCCTTCCCCACATAGTGGGGAAGGTGGCCGAAGGCCGGATGGGGAGCCGACGTGGTCTATGTTACCAAGACCGCGTTGGCTCCCCTCCGCCCCTTCGGGGCACCTCCCCAACTTCGTTGGGGAGGAAGGTTCTCACCCGAACCGGTCGGCCGAATAGTCGGTGATCGGCATCTCGGGCACACGGCCCAGCATGGTGTCGGCAACCAGGCGCGCGGTCAGCGGGCCCAGTGTGTAGCCGGCATCGCCCGGAATGGCGAAGAACAGCCCCGGTATCCCGGCCACGGGGCCGACCACCGGCCGGCCATCGACACTGGTGTTGACGCCCGCCCAGGTCCGGATCAGGCGCAGGGCGCCGATCTGCGGCACCACGTGCTGGGCGAGACTCAGGCTGCCGATCAGGCTCTCGATCGCGACCGTCGGATGTTGGTCGGGGCCGGCGAGCATGGCCGGCCAGCCGCCGCCGATCACGACCTGGCCGGCGGCCAGCTGCTTCAGGGTGATCTGGCGATCGGCATGCTGCACCATGTGCTTGATGAACGGCTGGGTGGCCTCGGTGATGTTCATGTGCAGCGGCTCGGCGCGCACCGGCACCGACCGCCCCAGCAGCGCCGCCAGTGCACCGGCGCCGGCGCCGGCGGCGATCACGACGCGACCGGCCAGCATGGATCCGGCCGTCGTGTCGATGGTGAAGCCGGTGGCGCTGCGCGCAAGTCCTGTCACGCGCGTTTCGGTGCCATGCACGACGCCCAGCGCCAGCGCCTTGCGGCGCACGGCCTGGTTGGCGAGCAGGGGATTGATCTTGCCTTCCGTGGGACAGAGCTCGGCGCCGACGATGGTCGGGCCGAGATAAGGCGCGATGCGTTCGAGCGCGCTGCGGTCGAGCATATCGACCTCGAGCCCCAGCTGCTGCTCGCGGCGGCACTTGGTGGCAAGGAAGTCGTACTGCTCGCGGCTCTCCGCCACCATCAGCCCACCGGTGACGGCAAGCTCGATATCCTCGTTCAGGCCTGCGGCGATGGTGCGCCAGTGCGCGACCGCGCGCGGGTAAAAGGGCAGGGTCTGCTCGAAGCCTGGAACCATCTCGGGGTAGAGCCGCATGAAGCGGCTCTGCATCTGCACATGCAGGCCGCCGGCATTGGCGATGGTGCCGGCATGGCGGCCATCGTCGAGCACGGCGACGTCGGCGCCGTCCTCAGCCAGGAACCACGCCAGGCACATGCCCACGATGCCGCCGCCGACGATGGCGGTACCGATCGCCTTCGGCAGGGCCAGGCTATGGCCGGCGGTCATGGTGGCGACGCCGGCGCGGCGCGCACGAGATCCGCGATCGCCACGGGCTTGGCCGGTGCCCTCGGGGCGAAGAAGGCGCGCTCGTCGATCGGGCGGCCCTGGCGCTCGGCCAGCAACGATGCGAGCAAGGGCGCGCAATAGCGTCCTTGGCAGCGGCCCATGCCCAGGCGCGTGCGGCGCTTGACCTCACCGATGGCCGGTGTGCCGTCCGTCAGCGCC
>DATEIF010000312.1:0-6421 GCA_035279205.1 Vineibacter sp. | reverse complement strand
GTGCGTGAGGTGGCCGCCGTGCGACAGGTCCATCGCCAGCACGGTGTCGCCCGGATTCAGAAACGCGAGATACACCGCCTGGTTCATCGGTGAGCCCGACAGCGGCTGCACGTTCGCGTGCTCCGCGCGGAACAGCGCGCGGGCCCGCTCGCGCGCGATGTTCTCGATCCGGTCGGTGTATTGCTGGCCGCCATAGTAGCGGCGGCCGGGATAGCCCTCCGAGTACTTGTTGGTCAGCACGGTGCCCAGCGCTGCCAGCACCTCGGGGTAGGTGTAGTTCTCCGACGGGATCAGCTCGACGCCGTCGCGCTGGCGTTGTTCTTCGCCCGCAATGGCGGCGGCGATGTCGGGATCGTTGTCGGCGAGCAGTTGACGGTGATGGTCCATGGGCAGCCTCCTGACGCAAGCGTCGGTCGGAAACATGCCCAGGCGAGCGGCTGTACCCTTATCCGTGCTCCCCGGTGGTAGACGCCACCTTGCCACGCTCCTCGAGCGGGTCTCGCCAGTCACACGGTCGGGGCGTCACCGGATGGCCGGCAACGCGGGCGGACTCATAAGCGTATTGGCAAGGTGATGCAACCCGCTTCCTCCCCAGCGAAGCTGGGGAGGTGCCCCGAAGGGGAGGAGGGGAGCTGTGGTGATCTTGGTAGCAAAGACCACGTCGGCTCCCCATCCGGCCTTCGGCCACCCCGGTGGAAGCTTCGCTTCCACCTGACCCCGCAAGCGGGGAAGGGAAGACCGTCACGCCGCGTCGTGGAAGATCACACCCAAGGTCAGGCGCTGGCCGCTGCGCACCGTGCTGACGCCATGGCGCATGGCGGTGCGATACCAGCCGCGCGAGCCCCGCACCGGCCGCTCATTGACGGCAAAGATCACCGCTTCGCCCTGGCGCAAATTCACGACATGGCCACGCGACTGCATGCGCGGTCGCTGCTCGGTCAGCACGAACTCGCCACCAGTGAAATCCTGGCCAGGATCGCTCAGCAGGATGGTGAACTGCAGCGGGAAGACCAGGTCGCCATAGAGATCGCGATGGAGGCAGTTGTAATCGCCCGCCTGATACTTCAGCAGCAGCGGCGTCGGCTTCATTTGCCCACCGTCGTGGCAGACGCGCAGCCAGGCGGCGAGCGTCGCCGGAAACCGCTGCTCGATACCCAGGGCTTCGTTCCAGCGGTTGGCGACCCGGGCGAGCGGCGGGTAGGCGTGCTCGCGCAGGTGCTGCACGGTCTGCGGCAGCGGCCGGTCGAAATAGCGGTATTCACCCTGGCCGAAGCCGTGGCGCTGCATGACGACGCGGCTGCGGAAGCCGGGACCCTGGTCATAAAGCGCCGCCAGCTGCCGGCACTCGGCGGGATCGAGCACGACTCCGGTCGTGGCGGCGCCCTCGGCATCGAGCGCGCGGCCGATGGCGTCCCAGTCGAGGGCGGCGATCCGGTCGGGAAGGGAGGTGTTTCGAGAAGGCATGACAGCACCGTGACGGTTTCGGGCGGTAGCATCGCGCCCAGCCGGCGCCGGCGCTATCCGTCATCTGCGTCCCAATCGCGTCACGCCGCTTGGCGTGGCGGTCCGGCTTGGTTATGGTCCGGCCAGCTTGCCCTCGCCCGCTCGGGCCGAGGGCTTTTTCCGATCAGCGAGGACGGGGGCGGCGATGGCCGAACCGATGCAGCCGGAGAGCAGGGAACAGAAGCGGTTGATCCGCATGGCCGAGACCATCTCGCAGGCCCTGCCCTACATGCGACGCCTCACCGACGCGAACATCGTCGTGAAGTACGGCGGCCACGCCATGACCGACCCGCACCTGGGCGACATCTTTGCGCGCGACATCGTGCTGATGAAGCAGGTCGGCATGAACCCGATCGTGGTCCATGGCGGCGGCCCGCAGATCAACAAGATGCTGGAGCGGGTCGGCATCAAGAGCAACTTCGTGCACGGTCTGCGGGTGACCGACGCGGCCACCATGGAGATCGTCGAGATGGTGCTGGCCGGCTCCATCAACAAGGCGATCGTGGCCGACATCAACGAATGTGGCGGTACCGCCGTCGGTATCTGCGGCAAGGACGGCAACCTGATCCTGGCGCGCAAGGTCAGCGAAATGCGCGACCCGCGTACCGGCGAGCTGCTGAAGGTCGACCTGCAGCAGGTCGGCGAGCCGGCCCGGATCAACGTCATGGTACTGGAGCAGCTCGCTGCCGCCAACGTGATCCCGGTGGTGGCGCCGATCGGCTTCGGGCTCGACGACGAGCTGACCTACAACATCAACGCCGACACCTCGGCCGGGGCCATCGCCGGCGCCATGCGGGCCAAGCGGCTCTACTTCCTGACCGACGTGCCCGGTGTGCTCGACAAGAACAAGCAGCTGATTCGCGAGATGAATGTCGAGCAGGCACGGGCGCTGATCGCCGACGGCACTATTTCCGGCGGCATGATCCCCAAGATCGAGAACTGCATCGACGCCGTGAACGCCGGCGTCGAGGCGGCGGTGATCATGGACGGTCGCGTGCCGCACAGCCTCCTGCTGGAACTTTTCACCGAGTCCGGCGTTGGCACGATGGTGAAGCGCAAGTAGCTGCCTCTCCCCACGACCAGCAAGCCAACTGCAGACCCGGACATCCGGGTGTGTCATCGCCGTACAGCCGTGTGCGCGCAGGATTGTGCATCACCGGCAACCCGCATGGGGAGGCGTCGATGTCAGACCTTGTGGCCATCGTTTATCCGACCGAGGAGCAGGCGGAGGCCATCCGCAAGCGTCTGTTCGAACTGCAAAAGGAATACCTGATCGAACTGGGTGACGCCGTCATCGCCACGAAATCGGCCGACGGCGATATCAAGCTGGCGCAGCTGTTCAACAGCACGGCCGTCGGCGCCGTATCCGGCGGCTTCTGGGGGCTTGTGATCGGTGCGATTTTCCTGATGCCGCTCTTTGGTGCGGCCCTGGGGCTGCCTCCGGTGCCGTGGGCGGCGCACTGGCCGATTTCGGCATCAACGACAAGTTCATGAAGGACCTCGCGGCATCGATTCAGCCCGGCAATGCCATCCTGTTCGTCCTGATCCGCAAGATGACGGCGGACAAGGTCCTGGACGCGGTGAAGGGAACCGGCGGGACAGTGCTGAAAACCTCCCTGGACATGACCAAGGAGCAGGCGTTGCGCGACGCCATTTCGACGCTGCCGTCGACCACATCGCCGACGCCAGACAAGGCCGCCTGAAGGACGGAATCCGGAAAATTCCCCTGGCCGGGGCTCGGTCTTTCCGTTTGTTGCGCAAGGCGGCTGTGCGTCGCCTTGACGGCAGCGACGCCGCACCATACCTAACCGGCGGAAAAGACTGGTGAATGGTTCCGATGGCCCTGTTGCCGATTCTGACGGCGCCCGATCCGCGCCTCAAAAAGAAGTCCCAGCCGGTGAAGGCGGTCGACGCCGAAATCCGCCAGCTGATGGACGACATGCTGGAAACGATGAAGGACGCGCCGGGCATCGGTCTGGCGGCGCCGCAGGTTGGCGTGCTCAAGCGCGTGATCGTGCTGGAGATCGAGCGCGAGGGCACCACCATCGGCCCGCTGTTCATGGCCAACCCCGAAATCATCGACGTCTCGGACGAGGACGCGACCTACAACGAGGGCTGCCTGTCGGTGCCGGAGCACTATGCCGACGTGGTCCGACCGGCCAAGGTGACGGTCCGCTACCTTGATCGCGATAACGCGAAGCAGGAGCTTGCCTGCGACGGGTTGCTGGCGACCTGCGTGCAGCACGAGATCGATCATCTCGACGGCGTGCTGTTCATCGACAAGATCTCGGCGCTGAAGCGCTCCATGATCCTGCGCAAGCTGGTGAAGGCGCGGAAGGAAAAGGAGCGCGACGGCGCGGCCGAGGCCGATGCGCCGTCAAAGAAGGAAAGCGAGCACGCTTCGGCACTGTAGCGTGCGAGGAGCCGGACAGGCGGCTCCTCACGTTTCGATATCATCCGCAGGTCTACGACACCGCGAGCCGGTAGGCGTCGCCGTCGCGCACGACATGTCCGGCGGTCGGCCCGGCGAAGTGCGTGCCGATCACCAGTGTCGGCGTGTCGGCGAACTGCGCCAGGAAGGCCCGACGCGTCGCGCGTGAGGCGTCCTGGTCGGTGTCGAAGCCGGACGACCAGTGCGGGCGGGCCATCTGACACGGATGGTGCATCAGATCGCCGGTGATCACGGCGCGTTCGCCGCGCGATTCGATCACCACGCTGACGTGCCCCGGCGTGTGGCCGGGCGTCGGCATCAGCCGCACTTCCGGCGCGATCCGGGCATCCATCTCCACCAGCGTTGCCAGTCCGGCATCGAAGATCGGCTGCACGGAGTCCGCCAGGATGGCGCCGCCGTGGCCGCGCGCGCCTTCGGCGGCGGCCTCCGCGGTGGTGTGCTCGAACTCGCGGCGGCCCATGTAGTAGCGCGCCTTGGGGAAGGTCGGCACCCAGCGGCCGTTCTCAAGCATCGTGTTCCAGCCGACATGGTCGACATGCAGGTGCGTGCACAGCACGGCATCGACGCTGTCGCGCGCCCAGCCGGCCGCGTCCATGTCGCGCAGGAAGCCGGTTTGCAGCATGTTGAACATCGGTGCGGCACGCGGCTTGTCATTGCCGATGCAGGTGTCGACAACCAGGCGCAGCGATGGGGTCTGGACCAGCAGAGCATGCACGCTGATTTTGACGTGGCCATCGGGGGTGGCGAAGTGCGGCACCAGCCAGTCGATCGCCTGGATCGCCGCTGGATGCCCATCGGGCAGCATGGAACCCGGCGTGCCGGTCGGCATCGCGCCTTCCAATTCGACAAGCTTGCTGATGCTGACGTCGCCTATTCTCCATGTGAGCATGACGGCATCCTCGGTGTTGCTGACGATGCCGCGAGGTTATGGAATCCCACGCGGGGCGGCATTATCCTTTGTTAACGCTGGTCGTTTTTCGCCTCGAGGTCCGGTCATGAAGCCCGTCTATGAGCCCTGCCTGGATCTGATCGATATCTTCGAAGCACGCGTGCGCAGCGCACTGCCGCAGGCGCAGACGTTGCGCGGCCGCATCGTCCGCACCCGCGTGGCACAAGGGCAGGCGCTGTTTCATGCCGGCGCGCGTGAGACGCGGCTGTTCCTGGTGAAGGCCGGCGTGATCAAGTTTGCCTATATGTCCGAGGACGGTGTCGAGCGCGTTCGCGACTTCATCGCCGAAGGCCAGATCGCCGCCTGCGTCGGCGCGCTGGCTGGCAATCCGGTGGCAGCCTACAGCGGCATCGCCTGCCAGGACGCGATCGTCGAAAGCCTGGACTTCGCACCGATCTGCCAACTCACCAAGAGCGAGCCGCTGTGGGCGCGCTGTGTCGGTCTGCTGCTTTACGACGTGACCCGCAATCTCGATGAACGTGAGCGTACGCTGCTGACGCTGACTCCATCGGACCGCCTGGCGCAGGCCATCGCCGAACGTCCCTGGCTGCTGACCCGCGTGTCGCAACGCGACCTCGCGGCCTATATCGGCATCACGCCGGTGTCGCTGTCTCGCCTGAAAGCTCGCACGCGGCGGCAAGTCGAAGCCGCCGCTTGGTTCTACAGTGCCTAAGGCGAGACACCCGGCGGCCGCTTCTCATCATGCCGCAGCCGCCGATCTTCATCTTCAGGCCCAACCTTGCGCAGGGCCGGGTCGCGCGGCGGCAGCTCGGTGGGTGTTTCGCCAGGCCTGTCGCCGCCACGGGGCTCGGCGGGCGGATCCTTGATCTTGGGTTTCGGCACGTTGCCCGGCGGCTGCGATGGGCCCGGTGGCTTGGACGGACCGGGTGGCTTAGGCGGTTTCTGTGGGGTGGGCGGCTCTTCGGGGAGAGACATGGCGACCTCGTCTATCATCCCCTGATCAACGCCACGCGCACCGCAAAAGTTTCGTCGGCCGTGGACCTCAGGCCTGGCGCGTCACCGTGACATCGACCTCCAGACCCTGCGCGTCTTCGGCGGCACCCTCCCATGATCCTGACACCGGCGAGGCTTGCGCCGGCTCGCGCACGATCGCGACCGGGATCAGCTCGCCGTCGGAGGCCAACGCATTGGTGGGGTCGAAGTGCATCCAGCCGGCGCCCGGCAGATAGATTTGGGCCCAGGCATGGGTCGCACCACCGCCGGTCACGGCCGGCGACTCGGCGGCCTCGTCGCGGCCGGGATCGTAGATGTAGCCGCTGACGAAACGCGCCGCGAGGCCCAGGCTGCGGGCGCCTTCCATCATCAGGTAGGCAAAATCCCGGCATGTGCCGCTGCCGGCGCCCAAGGTCTCCAGCGGAGACTGCGTGCCGTAGGCATCGCGCGCGACGTAGGTGAAGTTGCTCTTGATGGCGGCCGCCATGGCATTCAGCACCGGCAGGGTCTCGGGCAGGCCTGGCGTATCGTCGGCGCCGGTGAGAAAGCCCTTGGCCCACAGG
>DATEIF010000311.1:0-5462 GCA_035279205.1 Vineibacter sp. | reverse complement strand
GCGCTCCCAGGAAATCGTGTCCCTGGTCTCTCACCCTCCCTCTCCTGCGCTGCGGGAGAGGTTTTTTGTGCTCGACGCAAAAAAGATCGGAGGGCTCGGGAATACGTTTTGAAAGTGAGTGTTCGCCCGACTGGTGGAGTTGTGAAACCGAGTTCGAACGTGTTCTCAGGGGGAGCAAGGAAACATGGTCACGCGCTACAACATCGATCCGTCGGGCGGCTTTAACGTCCATGGCATGACGAAGTTCTACGACATCGGCAACGCTGTCGGGATACCCGTCGCACCCGGCGATTCGGCGAATCCGCCCAACGAGCGGCTGGATGTCCTGCTGGTGCAGTACATGTTGAGCAGGGTTTACGAAGGCGAGACGTTCAAGCCGACCGGCCCGCTGTACGTCGACGGCATCTTCGGCCCGTTGACTCATTACTGGATGCTGTTCTTTTACACGGAGCTCGAGTCCGAGGTTGAAACGAGCATGTTCCTCGAGCGTGGCAATTTCGTGCCGTTCGCCCGCAACGCCATCACCCGGTTCGACAACGACCTGGGCAACAGCCTGATCGGCCTGCTGAATGTCCGCATGTTCCGCAAGGTCCCGAACATCTTCGCGACGCTGACAACGTCGGATCCGCGCATGCCTCACGCCCTCAAGCGCGCACTGGATAAACACTGACGTTCGGCCACGGGCCGGCGCCCTCCGCGCCGGCCACGGTCTAGAATCGGCGATAGATCAGCACCAGCGCCGCGATGCCCAGCACCAGGGCCAGAACCGGCAGGCTGGCCACGCCCATCGTCGACAGCGCGGCGCCGCCCAAGGCGCCGCCGCAGCCGATGCCGAGATAGATCGCCGACGAGTTCAGCGCCAAGGTCATCTGGCCAGCGGTCTTCGACAGGTCGAGCAGCTTGTGCTGGATCGGCACCAGGTACATGTAGCTCACCATGCCCCAGACGAAGCTGGCGGCCACCGCCGCCAACGGCTCCTGCCGCAGCAGGTAGATCGCCGCCAGCAGCAGCGTCTGTGCACTCAGCGCCATCAGCAGGACGCGCCGCGGCCCCAGGCGATCGGTGGTAACGCCCACGACGATATTGCCGAGGATCGCGCCGATGCCGAAGGCGAGCAAGATCGCGGGCAGAACGTTGCGTCCCAGGACATCGACGCCGGCGAAGACGACGGTGACGTAGCTGTAGAACACGTACTCCGACAGCACGGCGAGGAAGGTGATCGACACGGTGGCCAGCACGCGCGGATCGCCGATCGGCGCCAGCCGCGCCCATAGCGCCGTCGGCGCCTCCGGCGGCAGAGCCGGCAGCATCGCCGCCAGCATCAGGAACTTCACCGCTCCCATCGCGGCGATGACCAGGAAGATCAGGCGCCAATCGACGGCCTGTCCCAGCCACGTGCCCACCGGCACGCCCAGCGCCGTCGCCACCGTCATGCCGCCGAAGACGATCGACAGCGCCGTGCCGCGCCGCGACGGCGATGCCAGGCTGGTGGCGATCGTGAACGCCAGCGGCATGAACATGCCGGCACCCAGCGCCGCCACGACGCGGCCGACCATCATGGCGACAAAGGTGTCGGCAAAGCCGCACATGACGTTGCCGGCGATGAACGCGATGGACGCGATCAGGATGGCGTTTCTGCGGTCATGGCCGCTGAACAGCCAGCCGCACACCGGCGCGAACAGGGCGTAGCAGAAGGAAAATACGGTGATCAGCTGGCCCGCCTGGGCGCTCGACACGCCGTAGGTCGCCGCGATCTTGTCCAGCACGCCGATCACCATGTAACCGTCCGTGCCGATCGCGAACCCGCCCAGCGCCAGCACGCCCAAGGTCACCGGTTGGCGCAACGCCTGCTGCTCGACCGCGCTCAACGCCGCGCCTCCCCCGAAGCCATCAGGCAGCCATCAGACACGCCATGGTCTAACCCATGGCGACAGGCATGCATAGCGCACCTGCTGCGCGCCGATACATCCCGGCCATACAACAGATGACGTTGCCGGCGACGATGATCTAGGCTTTCGTCCGATGAACGAAGGGAGAAACGCCAGAAATGAGCCATCGTAATCTGTCTCGCCGCCGCGCTCTGAAAGGCGCCGCCGCTCTGGGCGGTCTTGCCGCGCCGATGCTGAACACCGTCACGACCTTCGCGCAGAGCGGCGCCTTCAACTGGCAGCGCTTCAAGGGACAGTCGATCGAGGTGGTGATGGAGACCGGCCCGCGCGCCGACCTGGTCAAGAAGCACGCCAAGGAATTCGAGCAGCTCACCGGCATCTCGATGGGACTGGAGATCATCCCCGAGCAGCAGGCGCGCCAGAAGACGACGATCGAGCTGAACTCCGGCAAGCCGGCGTTCGATCTGTTCAACATCGCCTACCACGTCCAGAAGCGGCAGGTCGAGAAGGCCAAGTGGCTGTTCGATGTGACCGCCTGGACGCGCGATCCGCAGATGACGCCGGCGGCTTACGAATTCGCCGACATCTCCAAGCCCGGCCTGGACTACGCGACGCAGAGCGACGGCAAGATCACCAGTCTGCCGATGTTCGTCGACTATTTCATGCTGTACTGGAACAAGGAGCTGTTCGCGAAAAAGAACCTGGCGCCGCCCAAGACGCTGGACGAGATGTTCGATGCCGCGGTCAAGCTCAACGATCCCGACAACGGCATCGCGGGCTATGTCGGGCGCGGCCTGCGCAATGCCAACGTGGTGCTCTACACGCAGTACCTGTCCGGTTGGGGCCAGCAGACGACGACCAAGGACAACCCGCCGCAACTGCTGACCGACACACCCGATGCCATCGCCGCGGCCGAGTACTACAAGAAGCTGCTGACCACGGCGGCGCCCAAGGGCGTGACCGGCTTCAACTGGAACGAATGCCAGGGCCTGTTCATGCAGGGCCGCGCCGCGATGTGGCTTGACGGCATCGGCTTCGCGCCGCCGGCCGAGGACAAGACCAAGAGCCGCGTCGTCGGCAAGGTCGGCTATGCGCTGCCGCCGGCCGGACCCAAGGCGCATCACTCCGTGTTCTTCGGCGGCGGCGCCGCGATCCCCGCCGCCAGCAGCAAGAAGGAAGCGGCCTACCTGGCGGCGCTGTGGATGACCGGCCGCCAGATGACCAGCCGCATGCTGCAGACCGGCGGCGGCGTGCCGTTCCGGTCGGCGCCGCTGAAGGACAACGAGGTGCTGGCGCAGCTCACGATCCCGCGTGAATGGGCCGAGACGGCGGCGGGCTGCGCGCCGATCTCGATGCCGGGCCTGCCGGTGATCGTGCCGGTGACGCAGTTCCGCGACACCATCGGCACGGCGCTCACCAACCTGCTGGGCGGCGCCGATGCGGCCACCGAGATGAAGCGCGCCACGGCCGAGTTCAAACCCATCCTCGAGAAGAGCGAGCAGGGCTGACC
The DNA here is from genome assembly GCA_035279205.1 of Vineibacter sp. Lineage (GTDB taxonomy): Bacteria > Pseudomonadota > Alphaproteobacteria > Reyranellales > Reyranellaceae > Vineibacter. Next base: position 2,063 of record DATEIF010000311.1, on the reverse strand, counting down.
GGCAACCCATGGCCGGCGTCGACATCTCGGCGGGCACCGCGGCGCGGCGATCGGACGATCGCCGCCTGCGGCCCTACCTTGCCTTCATCTGGCCGGCGCTGGTGGTGTGCACGGCGCTGATCATCTTCCCGTGGCTGTTCACGATCTGGATGAGCCTGAACGACTGGCACATCGGCAGCGCCCGCACGTTCATCGGCCTGGAGAACTACATCAAGCTCGCGACCGACCGGCGCTTCCTGGAGTCGATCGGGCACACGTTCTATTTCACCGTGCTGGCGGTGTTCCTGCCGCTGGTGCTGGGCACGCTCTCGGCGCTGGTGTTCCACAAGAAGTTCCGCGGCCGCGGCTTCTTCCGCACGCTCTTCATCATGCCGATGATGGCAACGCCGGTGGCGGTGTCGCTGGTGTGGACCATGATGTTCCACCCGCAGCTGGGCGTGCTGAACTACCTCTTGAGCCTGGTCGGCCTGCCGCCCTCGCAATGGGTGTTCGCCACCGGCACCGTGATCCCGAGCCTGGTGCTGGTCGAGATCTGGCTGTGGACGCCGTTCGTCATGATCATCGTGCTGGGCGGGCTGGCGTCGCTGCCCAACGAGCCCTACGAGGCGGCGCTGATCGACGGCGCCTCGCAGTGGCAGATGTTCTGGAACATCACCTACCCGCTGGTGCTGCCGTTCCTCGTCGTAGCCATGATCATCCGCACCATCGATGCGCTGAAGGCGTTCGAGACCATCTGGGTGATCTGCAACGGCGGGCCGGGCACGGCATCGGAAACGCTCAATGTCTATCTCTACGCGCAGGCGTTCGCCTACAACCAGGTCGGCACGGCATCGGCTGTGGTGGTGGTGTTCTTCGCCATCATCGTGGCGCTGTCGCTGGTGCTGCTGTGGGCGCGGCAGAAGGCCAAGTGGGCATGACAGCAACGACCGACAGTGACGCGCCTCGGCTGGCGCCAGCCCGCGCCATGGTGCGACCGCGCACGCGGCGCAGGCTGCGCCGCGCGCTCGACAGGATCGGCCTGGCGCTGGCGGTGACGGTGCTGCTGGCGCCCTGCCTGTTCGTGTTCTTCTGGATGCTGTCGCTGTCGCTGAAATACGACATCGACAACACGGCGTGGCCGCCGGTGTTCATCCCGACCCAGCCGACGCTCGACAATTTCGTGCACGTCTTCGAAGAGAGCCCGATGCTGCTCTATTTCTGGAACAGCATCCAGGTCACCGGCTCGGCTACCCTGGTGGCATTGCTGCTGGGCGTGCCGGCGGGCTACGGCATCGCCAAGGCGCGGGCCCATGGCCTGGCCGCCATGCTGCTGCTCAGCCGCATGACACCGGGGCTATCGTACCTGATCCCGCTGTTCACGCTGTTCCAGATCACCGGCCTGATCGGCACGGTGTGGCCGATCGCGCTGACCCACATGGTGATCACCTTGCCGATCGTGGTGTGGATCATGATCGGCTTCTTCGAGACCCTGCCGCAGGAGCTCGAGGAAGCCGCCCGCATCGACGGCGCCTCGCTGTGGCAGGCGTTCCGCTACATCGCGCTGCCGCTGGCGCGGCCGGGCATCGTGGTCGGCGCCATCCTGTCGTTCATCTACTCGTGGAACAACTTCATCTTCGGCGCCGTCTTCGCCGGCCGCACCACGCGCACCATGCCGGTCGCGGTCTACAACATGCTCACCTTCGAGAGCTTCGCCTGGGGCCCGCTGGCGGCGGCGGCCATCGTGGTGATGCTGCCGGTGATCCTGCTCACCATCGTCATCCAGCGCGAGATCGTGCAGGGGCTGGCTGCGGGCGGGGTGAAGTAAAAACCCTCTCCCGCAAGCGGGAGAGGGAGGGGCCCGTTGCGCGCAGCGCCATGGGAGGGTGAGGGATCAAGGACGCGGTCTATCAATTGACACGCCGCGGCAGTGGATGAACCTCACAGCGCATCGTTCGTAATCCCTCACCCTCCCACGCTTCGCGTGGGCCCCTCCCGCTCGCGGGAGAGGGTTTTTCCTCACGCTGCCATCTGGAGGATCGCCTTCACGTCGGCGGGGCCCTCGATCTTGCGCGGGTTGGTGTAGG
>DATEIF010000310.1:0-2864 GCA_035279205.1 Vineibacter sp. | reverse complement strand
CTCAAGGCCGGTGGCTGCCCCCTGGCGCAGTAGATCGCACCGCGCTCGCAACGAGGACCCCCGCATGGCTGGCACCGGCATCGGCGCGCGTGTGCGTCGCAAGGAAGACGAGCGTCACACGCGCGGCCGCGGCCGGTTCATCGGCGACATCCACATGCAAGGGCTGCAGGATGTCGCCTTCCTGCGCAGCCCCCAGGCGCATGCCCGGATCCGGTCGATCCTGAAGCCCGCGGGCGCCGAGAGCGAGGTCTACACGACAGGCGACCTTGTCGGCCTACGTCCGATCGTCACGGCGTCAAGCCTTCCAGGATACAAAGTATCGACCCACCCGCCGCTGGCCGACGGCAAGGTCCGCTTCGTGGGGGAGCCGCTGGCGATGGCGGTGGCACGCACGCGGGCGGCCGCCGAGGACCTGTGCGAGCGCATCACGGTCGATCTCGAGCCGCTCGTCCCTGTCGTCACCGCCGATGCGGCACGCGCCCCGGATGCGCCCAAGGTGCATGACGACTGGGACGACAACGTCTTCCTGCTGTCGACCTTCGACAGCGGCATCGACGACGCGGTGCGCAGCGCGCCGATCAAGGTGGTGCGGGAATACCGCACGGCGCGCCACTGCATTCATCCCATGGAAGGCAAGGGGCTGATCGCCCACTGGGACCATCTGGCGTCGCAGCTGGTTGTGATCACCTCGACACAGATCCCGCATGTCATCCGGACCGGCCTTGCGCAGTGCCTGGACATCGCGCAGGAGCGCATCCGCGTCATCGCGCCCGATGTCGGCGGCGGCTTCGGCTACAAGAGCATCCTGCAGCCCGAGGAGCTGCTGCTGGCGTGGCTGGCGCTGACCCACAAAAGGCCGTTCCGCTGGCTCGAGGACCGTCGCGAGCACCTGACGGCCGGCGCCAACACCCGGCAGCATCAGTATCGGATCACCGCGTACGCCGATGCCAGCGGACGCCTGCTCGGCGTCGACGCGGAGGCAGCAGTCGATGCCGGCGCCTATTCGGTGTGGCCCTACACGGCGTGTCTGGAGGGCGCCCAGATCGTCGGCAATCTGCCCGGCCCCTACGATTTCCAGTCCTATCGCTGTCGCTCGTTCACCGTGGCCACCAACAAGCCGTTCCTGGTGCCCTATCGCGGTGTCTCGCGTCCCGGCGTGTGCTTTGCGATGGAGCTCACCATCGACGCGATCGCCCGCGCCGCCGGCCGCGAGCCGGCCGACGTGCGGGCGGAAAACCTGATCCCGGCCGACGCCATGCCCTACACCAGCGTGACGGGCAAACACTTCGACAGCGGCGACTACGGCAGGTCACTCGAGCGCGCAAAGGCGATGATCGACCTGCCCGCCATTCGCGACCGCCAGAAACGCGGCGAGGCCGATGGCCGCCGGATCGGCGTCGGCTTTGCGATCTACACCGAGCAATCGGCGCACGGCGGCAAGGCCTTCACGTCGTGGGGCCTGACCGTCATCCCGGGCTTCGACCAGGCCAGCGTGAAGCTGACACCAGATGGCGGCGTCGAAGTCCGCTCCGGCATCCACACGATCGGACAAGGGCTGGAGACGACGCTGGCGCAGATGGCAAGCGACGCCCTCACGATCCCGATCGAGCGCATCACCGTGACGCTGGGTGACACGGCCACCACGCCCTACTCCACCGGCGCCATCGGATCGCGCGGCATCGTCATGGCCGGCGGTGCCGTATTGCGGGCAGCCCAGCAGGTCGCCCGGCAGGCCAGGCGGCTGGCCGCGCACCTCATGCAGTGCACGCCCGATGCCGTCACGCTGAGGGATGGTCGCCTGGTCTGCGGTCAGGCCAGCGTGAGTTTCGCCGACATCTGCAGCATCTGGTACCTGCGGCCCGACCAGCTGCCCGACGACGTCGACCGGCGCGGGCTGGAGGCCACCGAAGCCTACAAGCCTGATGTCGACACCGGCGTGTTCTCCTATGCCACGCACGCCGCGCTTGTCGCCGTCGACACGGAGACGGGCGGTGTCGAGATCCTCGACTACGTCATCGTCGAGGACTGCGGTCGACGGGTGAATCCCATGATCGTCGAAGGACAGACCTTCGGCGGCGCGGCGCAGGGCATCGGCACGGCGTTGTTCGAGGAAAGCCCGTTCGACGATCAGGGCCAGCCCCTGGCATCGACCCTGATCGACTACCTGCTGCCCGGTCCGACCGAGCTGCCGCACATCCGGCTCGATCATTTCGAGACGCTGTCGCCCTATACCGAGCACGGCATCAAGGGCGCCGGTGAAGGCGGCGCCATCGCGCCGGCTGCCGCCATTGTCAACGGCATCAACGACGCCCTGGCATCCCTGGGTGTCGAAATCACCGAACTGCCGGCAACACCGGAACGCATCCTGCACGCGCTCCATGTCGCTGGCGCAAAGGGCATCGCATGAAGCCGGTCGCGTTTGAGTACCACCGCGCCCGCGACAGCGATGACGCCGTGCGGCAACTCGTCGACAGCGACGCGAAAGTCATGGCCGGCGGATGTTCGCTGGGGCCGATGCTCAATCTGCGCCTGGTTCGGCCGACTCTCCTGGTTGACCTTCGCCACATCGACGAACTGCGGCAGGTGAGCCCGTCGCGCGACGCTCTGGTGGTCGGCGCGCTGCGCACGCATGCGGAGATCGAAGACGGTGTCCTGCCGGATGTCACCAACGGCTTGCTGCCCCATGTGGCCCACCGCATCGCCTATCGCGCCGTGCGCAATCGCGGAACGATGGGCGGCAGTGTGGCGCATGCCGATCCGGCAGCGGACTGGATATCCACCCTGATCGCGCTCGGCGCCTCGCTCGCCATCAAAGGCCCCCGCGGCGTGCGCAAGGTCATGGTCGACCGTTTCGTCGTGGCCGG
>DATEIF010000309.1:0-8688 GCA_035279205.1 Vineibacter sp. | reverse complement strand
CGGGATGCCCCACGAAAAGCTGGTGCGCGACACCGACAGATCCTGCAGCCCGCCCTTCACGAAGCTCATCACTTCGTTGCGCCGGCTCTCGGGCGCGATGAAGCGCGGGTTCTGCTCGTAGAACGCCAGCAGCCGGTCCTGCCAGGCCGACAGCCGGAAGAAGTAGCTCGCCTCCTCCACCCATTCGACGTCGGCGCCGGTTGCGGTGGCGCGGCGCTTGCCGTCCGGCCCGACCTCGGTCTCCGACTCCACGAAGTAGGTTTCGTCGCGCACCGAATACCAGCCGGCGTACTTGCCGAGGTAGAGGTCGCCAGCCGCCACCAGCTTCTCCCACAGCGCCTGGCAGGTACGGTAGTGCCGCGGCTCGGTGGTGCGGATGAAGTTGTCGGGGCTGTAGCCCATCTTGGGCACCAGGTCGCGGAACGACTGGCTCACCTTGTCGGTGAACGCCTGCGGTGTCATGCCGGCCGCGGTCGCCGCCTTCTCCACCTTCTGGCCATGCTCGTCGGTGCCGGTGAGGAAATGCACGTCGTAGCCGTCGAGGCGCATGAAGCGGGCCATCACGTCGCACGCCAGCGACGTGTAGGCGTGACCAATGTGGGGCACGTCGTTCACGTAGTAGATCGGCGTCGTGATGTAGTACGTCTTCGCGCTCATGGCTCTACGCTCTGCCTCAGTTCCCAGTCATCCCGATATGATCAGCGGGTCACCGCCTGCAGGGCGAGAAAGCTGCCGAGCACCACCTGCTTGCGATCCAAATTGACGGCATCGGCGCGGGCGAACAGGTGGGCGATCTTCTCCCATACCTGCATCCAGCGATCAAGACCGGCCGCCGCCAGCATTTTTTCGCGCAGACCATCCTCGCGCGCGACCAGAGCCGCGGCGCGGCCCTGGCCTGCGGCGCCGTGACGGATCAATGACGTCAGCCACCAGTCGAGCAGGAATGCGACGGTTCGATAGTCACTGTCGCCCTCCTCGGTGCGGCGCGCCACGCGATCGGCGAACGCGTGCGCAGCGGCGACGTCGAGCGACGGCAGGCCGGCGAGCAGGTCGATCATGCCGCGATAGAGCTCGAGCCCGCCGGCGCGCGCCAGTTCCAACGCCTGGCCGACGCTACCGCCCGCCAGCCGCGCCAGTGCGGTGCGCTCCTCTGCCGCCATTTCCGGCAGGTAGTCGCCCATCAGTGCCACCACGGTGTCATCGGACAGGGCGCTCAGGTTGAGCCGACGGCAGCGTGAGCGGATCGTGGGCAACAGCCGTCCCGGTGCGTGCGCTACCAGCAGCAGGATGGCGCGCGCCGGCGGTTCCTCGAGGATCTTCAGCACCGCATTGGCGGCGTTGCGGTTCATCTCATCGGCAGCGTCGATGACCGCCACTCGCCAGCCGCCTTCGGCCGGCGTCAGGCGCATGAACTGGCCCAGCTCGCGCACGTCCTCGACGACGATTTCGGTACGCAACCGGCCGCGATCACTGACGCTGCGCTCCACGACGCGCAGATCGGCGTGGCCGCCGGCCGCAACGCGGTGCACGACCGGGACGTTCATGTCGGTCTCGATCGACGTCGGTCCGCCGAACAGCCCGCCGCCAGGATCGCCCGCCAGCAGGAAGCGCGCGAAGCGATGGGCGAGCGTCGCCTTGCCGATACCGCGCGGGCCGGTGATCAACCACGCATGCGGCAGCTTGCCCGAGGTCACCGCGGCCAGCAGCGCGGCCTCGGCCGCCTCGTGTCCGACGAGCCGCGGATTGAGCCGCGGCGCCGGCCATGGCGGTGCTGCCTCTTCCGCTTTCTCCGGCCGCTTGGCCATTACGTACCCTTCTTTCCACCCACTTTGTCATCCCGAGCACAGCGAGGGATGGCAGGTTAGCCCACGCCCAGCCGGTCCGTCACCGCCTGCAGCGCGCGATCGCGCACGGTCTCGATCGGCGCATCGGCATCGATGAGCACGCAGCGCTGCGGTTCGGCGGTGGCGATGGCGCGAAAGCCGTCGCGCACGCGCTGATGGAAAGCAAGGCCGAGGCTTTCGTAACGATTCTCCGCGCCGTGCCGCGCGGCGGCGCGAGCAAGACCGATGTCGACCGGCAGATCGAGGATGATCGTCAGGTCGGGCGCGAAGTCCCCGATGGCCAGACGATAGAGCGCCTCGATGCGGTCGTGCGCGAAGCCGTGGCCATGCCCCTGATAGGCCCGCGTCGAATCGGCGAAGCGGTCGCTGATCACCCATTGGCCGCGCGCCAGGGCGGGCCGGATGGAGCGCTCCAGATGATCACGGCGCGCCGCGAACATCAGCAGCGCCTCGGTCGTGCCGTCCCAGGCATCGGCTGGACCTTCGACCAGCAGCTTGCGGATCAGCTCGGCGCCCGGCGAGCCGCCCGGCTCGCGCGTCGTGATGACATCGATGCCGCCGGCGCGCAGGTGCTCGGCGAGAAAGCGGATCTGCGTTGACTTCCCCGCTCCCTCCCCGCCTTCCAGTGTGATGAACCGACCACCAGCCGTCGCCATCCGTGTCACGACATCCAGCCGAAGAGATAATGCTTGAGCACGCCGAAGGCCCGGCCAACGGGCCCCAGCCGCGGCACGTCGGCACCGGCATAGAGCGGGATCTCGACCGGCTGGGCGCCTGGAGCCGCTTGTACGATCGCCTTTCCGATCTGATCGCCCCTGCGAATTGGCGCCGCCACCGGCCCCGTGTACTCGACCTTCATGCGCACGCCGGCTTCCTGGCCGACCGGGACGGTGGCGGCAATCGGCTTGGCGCCCACCAGCGGTACCTTGCCCACCTCGCCCAGCCAGACATCGGCCTGCGCCACCGTTTCGCCGGCGCGGAACGCGACCTTGTTGCTGTACTCGCGGAAGCCCCACTCCATCAGCCGCGCCGACTCGCTGGCGCGCGTCTTCATGTCGGGCAGGCCGTTCACCACCAGGATCAGCCGGCGGCCCTCGCGGACGGTCGACGCGGTGAGGCCGTAGCCGGCCTCCTCGGAGTGGCCGGTCTTCAGTCCGTCGGTGCCCAGCGTCATGCCCAGCAGGCGGTTGCGGTTTTCCTGGCGGATGTTGTTCCAAGTGAACTCGGTCAGCGCGTAGTAGCGATAGTACTCGGGGAAATCCTCGATCGTGCGCTTGGCCAGCACCGCGAGGTCACGCGCGGTCACATACATGCCCTCGGTCGGCCAGCCGCTTGCGTTCTTGAACACCGAGCCGGTCATACCCAGCTCGCGTGCGCGCTTGGTCATGCGGGCGGCGAACGTCTCTTCCGTTCCCGACATGCCTTCTGCCAGCACCACACAGGCATCGTTGCCCGACAGGGTGATGACACCCTTGACCAGGTCGTCGACCGAGATCTCGGAGTTGATCTCGACGAACATGCGCGAGCCGCCCATGCTGCGCGCCCGTTCGCTGACGCGGAACTTGGTATCAGGCCGCAGCTTGCCGGCCTTGAGCTCCTCGAAGACCAGATAGACGGTCATCATCTTGGCCATCGAGGACGGCAGCATCGCCTTGTCGGCATCCTTGAACAGCAGGACCGCGTCGGTCGTCGCGTCGATCAGGTAGGCGTAGCGCGCCAAGGTGCCGATGCCGATCTGGGACGGCGGCAGCGCATCGGTCGGCAGCCCGGCCTTGGGCGACCCGCCGGCGCCCTTGTGGCCGGCCGGCGCCCGCGGCTTGGCTGCCGGCTTGGTGGCTTGCGCTTCCTGCTGCCCATGGGCGGCCAACGGCACCGCGATGCACAATGTCGGCGCAAGGACCAGGGCCGCCAACAGCGCAGGCGAACGACGCAGCATTGAAATCCTCCGGTTGCTCAATCCGATACGACCCGGGAGTCGTTGTGGCCGGCGCGCTGCATGGCGCCCTGCACGTTATAGGCCTCATCCTGGCTGGCGTAAGGGCCTATGCGGACGCGATACACGGGAACGCCGCTGGGGCTGGTGACCTGCCCGATCGACGCATCGCCGAAACGCGCCAGTGATGCCCGCAACCGCTCGGCATTGTCCAGGCTGGCGAAGGCGCCGGCCTGGACAAAGTAGCCTCCCGCAGTCGGCGGCGAGGCCACCGCCGGCACGACCGCCGGCGCCGAAACCGCGGGCGCCATCGCCTGTACGAAGGCCGGCGCGGGCGGTGGTGGCGGTGGCGGTGTTTCGGCAACGGGCATCGGCGGCGGAGGCGGTGGCGGTGCCGCAGCGACCATGACCGGCGCCGGTTGCGATGGCAGGCGCTGGATGGCGGCGAGCTGGTCGGCGGCGCTGCCGCCGTTGATCGCGATGTCCTTCACGACCCGGCTTTCGCGTTCCATCAGGTCGACGCGCACCGGTGCCACCCCGGCGCGGGTCATATCCAGCTGCTCGGCGGCCGCCTTGGAGAGATCCAGGATGCGCCCGCTGGCGAAGGGCCCGCGATCGTTGATCCGCACCACGGCGACACGCCCGTTGCTGAGGTTGGTGACGCGCACGATGCTGGGCATGGGCAGCGTCCGATGCGCTGCCGACGGCAGGTTCTGGTTGTACGGCTCCCCATTAGCCGTGCTGTTGCCGTGGAAACCTGGTCCGTACCACGAGGCCTGCCCGGTCTCGGAATACGACCAGTCTTCGGCTGGCCGGTAGGTGCGGCCGGCAATCGTGTAGGGATTGCCGACCTTGTAGCTGCCCCGGCTGGTGTCGGGCGTGCCGCGGCTGGCACAGCCGCCCATCGCCAGGGCCAACAGGGCCGGTACTACAACAAGCCACGCAGGAGGGGTCTGCGCGCTACGCGATATAGTGTTCATTACCCGCTTTTTTACCATGATGTTGGGCGGGTCGGCCAGCCCAGCCTCAGCCCGGCCGAATGGCGCGGATCTCTTCCGTCAGGGTGTCGAGCTGCCGCACCAGTTCGGTCGCCAGCACATGGATATGCGGTGCCGACGCGCGGCTGCGGTGAACGAAAAGGCCGATCTCGCTGCCGGCCAGGCCCGGTTCGCCCAGCGGGACGCACACCAGCTCCCCGCGCCGGATCTCGTCGACAAAACCAGTCGGTGTGAAAAAACCGATGCCCAGGCCGGAGGTCATCGCGGCCTTCATCACCGTGAGCGAGTTGGACAGGATGCGGGCGTTGAACTGGGCGCCGCTGTGAATGAACTCGCTTTCCGACACCGCATCCAGCAGCCACGGGTCGTTCAGCATCACCACCGGATAGTCGGCGCACTGAGTGAGTGTCAGGGTGTCCGCCGATGCCAAGGGGTGATCGGGCCGCATGATGGCCCCCAGCGCGGTGCGCAGCCGGGCGATGACCTCATAGCTGCGCTGGCGCTTGTCGATGAACAGCAGCGCCACGTCGGGGCGGCCGGCCCGCATCTCCTCGACATGCTCGGCCGGATCGGCGTCGATGACGCGAAACGCGATGTGCGGATGCTGCGCGGCGACCGCTTCGATCGCTTTCGGCACGACGCGCACCAGCAGAGACGGAATCGCCACGATGCGGACCTCGCCGTGCACGTCGCCCTTCAGTGCCGCGATGTCGTTGCAGGTGCGCTGCCAGTCGGACAGGGTGTGCCGGGCATGGCGCAGCAGATGCTCGCCGGCCGCGGTCAGGCGAACGCCGTTGCCCCGTCGCTCGAACAGCGCGGCGCCCATTTCGACTTCCAGCTTCAGGATCTGGCGGTTGACCGCGGACGAGGCGACGTTCAGGGCCGCCGCGGCGCGCCGGATCGAGCCCAGGCGGGCGACCGTATCGAGGTAGCGCAGCACCACCGCGTGCATGGCCGGTCCCTCCCCTTGATGGCTCCAGTGCTGCCGAAAAGGCATCACCTCGCGCGAAAATCTCTTCTTCCGATGTTCAGCGAACCGTTCCTAAAGTCAACAATCCGGGAGCGGACATTCGGCCGAAAACTACAGAAGCAGCGGCCACTGGCACGCTTTCGGCAAGGAAGACCGGGTCGATCCGACCCGACACAGGGAGATGCGCACCATGACGATGACGTCGTCCGCAACCCGACGGCATGTCCTCAGAACCGGCGCCGTCCTGACCGCTGGCCTCGCCTGCCCGCTGATCCTGCCGGCCCGGACCTTCGCCCAGCCGGCCGGCACCCAGACCATCAACATGCAGCTGGGGTGGCTCGCCAACAACAACCAGCTCGGCGAGATCGTCGCCAAGCGGCTGGGCTACTTCGAGGAAGAACGCATCAACTTCACGATCCAGCCGGGCGGTCCCAGCATCGATGGTGTCGCCATCGTCGCATCGGGCCGCTACGAGATCGGCCAGGTCTCGTCCAGCCCGTCGCTGCTGCTGGCGGCCTCGCAGGGCATTCCGGTGAAGTGCTTCGCCGTGGGCGCCCAGCAGCACCCGTACAGTTTCTTCTCGCTGCCGGCCAAGCCGATCAAGTCGCCGCAGGACATGGTCGGCAAGAAGGTCGGCATCCAGGCCACCGGCCGCGTGCTGCTGTCGGCGCTGCTGCGCAAGCACAAGATCGCCGAGAGCGACGTGAAGGTCGTGGTCATCGGCGCCGACATGTCGCCGCTGCTCACCGGGCAGGTCGACTGCGTCACGGGGTGGGAGACCAACCGCACCGCGCTGAAGCCGCTGGGCCCCGACATGGTCACCATGCGCCTGTGGGACCATGGCGTGCGCCTCTACGCCATGCCCTACTACGCCACGGCCAAGACGTTGGAGACCAAGGGGCCGCTGCTGGCCGGTTTCCTGCGCGCTGCCGGCCGGGGCTGGCAGTACGCCCACGACAACCTCGAGAAGGCTGTCGATCTCTTCATGAAGGAATATCCCGACCTCGTGCGCGAGGACGAGCTCACGGCGTCCAAGATCCTGTTGAACTACATCTTCACCGACAAGACGCGGGAGAACGGCTGGGGCTGCTTCGACGCCGCGGTGTGGCAGGAGCAGATCGACCTCTACGCCGCCCTGAGCCAGTTCTCCGCTGGCCCACCCGCCGTGACGACGGTCATGACCACGGCGCTGCTCGACGCGACGCGCGACAAGCGTCCGAAGATCGGCTGAGGAACGCGCCGTGCCCGCTCTTGCGCTGGACCGTCCAGCTGACCGGATGCCCCCGACCGCGGCAGGGGATGCAACCCCCGCCATCGCCCTGGACCGGGTCACGGTCCGCTTCACCACCGAGCGTGGCACGGTGACCGCGCTCGACGGCGTCGACCTCTTGGTCCAGCCTGGCGGCTTCGTCACCCTGCTGGGTCCTTCCGGCTGCGGCAAGTCGACCTTGCTGCGCGTGGTGGCGGATCTGATCGCCCCGTCCAGTGGGTCGGTGCGGATCCTCGGTGGCGATGCGTCGGCGGCGCGCGAGCGGCGCGACATCGGCTTCGTGTTCCAGGACGCAGCCCTGCTGCCCTGGCGCACGGCGCAGCAGAATGTCGAGCTGCCGCTCGAGGTCGGCGGCGGCCGTGCGCGGCCCGGCAAGCGCAGTCCGCGCGAGCTCCTCGAGCTGGTCGGCCTGGCCGGCTGGGAGAACGCCTACCCGCACGAGCTGTCGGGCGGTATGCGCCAGCGCGTGTCGATCGCCCGCGCGTTGGTCAACGATCCGAAGCTGCTGCTGATGGACGAGCCGTTCGGGGCGCTCGACGAGATCACCCGCGACCGGCTGAACGAGGAGTTGCTGCGGGTGTGGGAGGAGACGGGCACGACGATCCTGTTCGTCACCCACTCGATCTACGAAGCAGCGTTCCTGGGCCAGGAGGTGCTGCTGCTGGCGGCCCGTCCCGGCCGTGTCCGTGAACTGGTTCCCGTTGACCTGCCGGCGCCGCGCCAGATCGCGATGCGCGAAACCCGCGCCTTCGTCGAGCTTGTCGCGCATCTGCGCCGCGTGCTGGAGACCTGCTGATGTCGCTGCGCGCAACAGATGCCCTGCAGATGGGCGGCGCCTTCGTCGAGGACGCCGAGGCACAGGCCCGCTTCGAAGGCGCCCAGCGGTTCCTCGCCTGGCGGCGGCGCCTGCTGCCTATCGTCGCCGTCGTCGGTCTCCTGGTGGTGTGGGAGATCGCGGTCGTCGTCTTCGACATCAAGCCGTTCATCGCGCCGGCGCCCAGCATGGTGGCCAAGGTGCTGGCGGCCAAGTTCGGCATGCTGATGTCCAACCTGCTGCCGACCGCGATCGAGGCGCTGTCGGGCTTCCTGCTGGGCAATGCGGCGGCGATCGCGATCGCCACCGCGTTCGTCTACAAGCGGACCCTGGAGGAGGCGTTCTTCCCGGTCGCGGTGATGATCAACACCATTCCGGTGGTGGCCAAGGCGCCGATCCTGGTGTTGCTGCTGGGCAACGGCATGGAGCCGAAGATCGCGATTGCGGCGCTGATCTGCTTCTTCCCGACCCTGGTCAACATGACCCGCGGCCTGCGCGACGTGAGCCCGCAGCAGCTCGAGCTGATGCGCATCCTGTCGGCCTCGCCGCGCGAGGTGTTCATCAAGCTGCGCCTGAAGAACGCCCTGCCCTATCTGTTCTCCGCGCTCAAGATCGCGGCCTCGACGGCGGTGATCGGCGCCATCGTCGGCGAATGGATCGGCGCCACCGCCGGCATCGGCGCGCTGATCATCCAGGCGACCTACAACTTCGACTCGCCCCTGCTCTACGCCACGATCGTCGTCGGCTCGGCGTTCTCCGCCGCGTTCTTCGGCGTCATCAGCTGGGCCGAGCATCGTTTCCTGAAATGGAACGTCGGGCACACGACCTGAGCCGCACGCCCGATTCTCCCGCCCTGCAG
>DATEIF010000308.1:0-3488 GCA_035279205.1 Vineibacter sp. | reverse complement strand
GGGAGGGGCCCACGCGCAGCGTGGGAGGGTGAGGTGGGTGGTCAGGACACACGTGGTTTTGCCGACGAGATCACGTTCGTCTTCAACGCCCACCTCACCCTCCCATCGCTGACACGATGGGCCCTTCCCTCTCCCCCCACTTCGTGGGCGGAGAGGGAAGCAAGGCGAAGGTGAGCGATGTGTGATCGCGTCCTGCATCATGGCGTAGCCGCCTACTTCAGCTTCAGCCCCACGACTCGGATCAGTCCGTCGGGCATCGGCTTGAAACCTTCCAGGCGCTCGGTGTGCGCCATCAGCACGCGGCGATGGTAAAGGTAGACGATGTGGCCTTCGTTCTCGCCGATCATCCGCTTGGCCGCCTTTTCGTAGGCGTGCTTGCGGGCCTCCGGCTCGGACAGGGTGCGCGCCTGGTTCAGGGCCTCGTCAGTACCGGGATCGCAATAACCGCTCACGTTCTGCGGCTGCTTGCAGGCTGCAAAAGAGTAGATGTTGCCGTCGGGATCGGTGCGGCCGGACCAGCCGATCAGGTACGCCTGGTACTCGCCCAGTTCGGACTGCTTCAACGACGTCGCGAACTCGGTCACCCGGATCTTCATGTCGAAGCCAGCCTCGGCCACCATCGACTGGATCAGCTCGGCGACCTGGCGGGTCTCGGGGTTGTTGGGCACCATGAAGTCGATGGTGATCGGCCCGCTGACGCCCGCCTCCTTGAGCAGGGCCTTGGCCTTGGCGACGTCCCGCTTCGGGATCGGCACGCTCTGCTGGTAATACGGATGCTGCGGGTTGACCCACTGGTTGCCCGGCACGAACTCGCCGTTGAACACGACCTGGTTCAGGGCGTCGCGGTCGAGCGCCAGCTCGAAGGCCTTGCGTACCTTGGCGCTCTTGGCCAGCGGCGTGTCGGCCTTGGGGCCGTTGCTGAGATTGATGGTGAGGCCCTGGTAGCCGATCTCCACCGCGCTCACCAGCTTGAGCTTGGGCGTGTCGCGGATGGTCTTGATGTCGGTGGCCAGCGGCCGCTCGATCAGGTCGAGGCCGCCCGAGCGCAGGTTGGCCAGCCGCACCGTCGAGTCGACGATCGGCAGATAGGTGATCTTGTCGATGAGCACGTTCGCCTTGTTCCAGTAGTCGGCGAACTTCTCGACCACGATGCGGTCCTGTTGCACGCGCTCGACGAACTTGTAGGGGCCGGCGCAGACCGGCTTGTTGCCGAACTTGTCGCCCGACTCCTTGGCGGCCTTGGGCGATACCATCATGCCGGCGCGATCGGTGAGCTGGGCCAGCAGCGGCGAGAACGGCGCTTTCAGCTGCAGCCGGATCGTCATCGGATCGACGACCTCGACCTTGTCGACCTGTGCCAGCTCCGGTTTGCGGAACGAGCCGGTCATCGTCAGGTGGCGCTCCAGGCTGTACTTCGCGGCCTCGGCGTCGAACGGCTCGCCGTCGTGGAACTTCACGCCCGGGCGCAGCTTGATGGTGACCACCTTGCCGTCGGTCGAGGTCTCGTGCGACAGCGCCAGCTGCGGCACGATGTTCAGCTTCTCATCGATGTCGAACAGCTTGTCGCAGATCGAGGCGAAGACGATGCGCCCGACGTAGGTGCGCGCCAGTGTCGGGTCCAGCACATCAGGATCCTCGGCCAGCCCGATGCGCAGATGTGTCTGTGTCTGCGCGTGCGCCACGCCGGCCAGCGACATCGCCATGATCGCAGCGACAGTCCACGTCATCCCGGTTCGCATTCTGCCCCTCCCTGATGTGCCATCGCGTCACCCGGCGGACGGCACTCTACTCCTGGCGGTGATCGCATCAATCAGCCGTGGCAGCGAACGCTGCCTGCAATTTCTCAAGTATCTGCCCGGTAACCGCTTCCCGCGGCACCAGGCGCCCCGCATCCGGCAGGTCGTGCCAGCGATGGCAAGCGGTGGCGTGGCCCGCCGCGTCGTTCACGAGATCGGGTCGCTCGACGCGACAGCGATCGATGGCATGCGGGCAGCGCGTGTGAAGATGGCAGCCCGGCGGCGGTGCGATCGGGCTGGGCACGTCGCCCTGCAGGATCTGGCGGTCGCGGTGGGCGCCCGGCGAGGGGACGGGAATCGCCGACAGCAGCGCCCGCGTATAGGGATGGCGCGGAGCCGTGAACAGCGCATCGGCATCGGCCATTTCAACGATGCGGCCCAGATACATCACCGCGATCCGATCGGCGATGTGCTTGACCACGGCCAGATCATGCGAAATGAAGATGTAGCTCAACCCCAGGCGCCGCTGCAGGTCGCGCAGCAGGTTCAGCACCTGGGCCCGGATCGACACATCCAACGCCGATACCGGCTCGTCGCAGACGATCAGCTTCGGTTCGACGGCGAGCGCGCGGGCGATGCCGATGCGCTGGCGCTGGCCGCCCGAGAATTCATGCGGATAGCGTCGGGCATGGGCCGGATCGAGGCCGACCGTGGCCAGCAGCGCGCCGACGCGTTCCTTGCGTTGACCGGACGGTACGACACCATGCAGGGCCAGCGGCTCCTCGAGGATCTGGCCCACCGTCATGCGCGGATTCAGTGACGCATAAGGATCCTGGAAGATCAGCTGCGCGTGACGCCGGCGGGCACGCACCTCAGCCTCGCTGTCGGCGAAGATGTTGCGGCCGTCGAAATATACGGCGCCCGCCGTCGGCTCGATCAGGCGCAGCACCAGGCGTCCGACCGTGGACTTGCCGCACCCCGACTCACCGACCAGCGCCAAGGTCTCGCCGGCGCGCAAATCGAAGCTGACGCCGTCGACCGCCTTGACGGTCGCCGTCGGCTGTCCCAGCAGCGAGCGGCGCGCCACAAAGTGCTTCACAAGGCCATCGATACGGATCAGGGGCGTGGTCATGGTGCGTTCATTGCGCGTTCATTTGCAGCACGTTCATTGCACAAGCTGTTCCAGTGGCGCCTTCCAGCAGCGCGACATGTGTCCCGCCGTGACGTCGACCGGTGGCGGCGCCTCGCGCCGGCAGCGCTCGTCGGCGAACGGACAACGCCGGGCGAAACGACAGCCGGCTGGCGGTGCCGTCATGTTGGGCACGGTGCCGTTGATGGCGGCCAGGCGGTCGCGCCGATGATCGAGTCGCGGGATCGAGCCCAGCAGGCCGACGGTATACGGATGCTGAGGCTGCGCGAACAGGGAAGCGACGGGCGCGCGCTCGACGACCTGCCCGGCATACATCACCACGACGTCATCGCACAGCTCGGCAACCACGCCCAGATCATGGGTGATCAGGATGATGGCGGTGCCGGTCTCGGCGCGCAGCCGGCGCATCAGGTCGAGGATCTGGGCCTGGATGGTGACGTCGAGCGCCGTCGTCGGCTCGTCGGCGATCAGCAGCTTCGGATCGCACGCCAGCGCCATCGCGATCATGGCGCGCTGGCGCATGCCGCCGGAGAGCTGGTGCGGGAAGTTGTCGGCGATGCGCTCGGGGTTGGGCATGCCCACCTTGCGCAGGATGTCGATGG
>DATEIF010000307.1:0-11996 GCA_035279205.1 Vineibacter sp. | reverse complement strand
CCGTCAACTGACGCCCGATCGCCTGGCGCGCCTGCACCGCTTTCACGTAGTCAGTGATGGTCAATCGGCCCAGCGCCTCGGCGTAGGCGACGAGGTCGGGATCCATCTGCGCCTTCTCCGCAGCCGGACGCTGGCTATGGTTGCCAGCCGCCGAGCCGCCGAACAGGGCATCGAGAATCCAGCCGGGATCGGCGATGGCAAGGTCTGCCGCCTCGACGCTCACGCCGAGATCGTCGAAGGCCCGCGCGGCCTGCTCGGCGATGTCGCGCGTCTCGGGCTCGACGGGCAGGAAGCCGAGGCTCGGTGACCACGCGACGCGCATGCCGCTGATGCCGGCGTCGAGATCGCGGACGAAGTCCTCGCCCTCTAAAGGCAGCGACAGCGGATCGCGCCGGTCGGGTCCTGCCATCGCTGTGAGCATCAGGGCCGTGTCGCGTACGGTGCGCGCGATCGGACCGGCATGCAGCAGCAGTTCTACGGCGCCGGGCGCCGGATGGATCGCAATGCGACCACGCGTGGGCTTGAGGCCGACCACGCCGCAGAAGCTGGCGGGGATGCGGGTCGAGCCGGCGCCGTCACCGCTCAGCGCCAGCGGACCCAGGCCGGCGGCCACCGACGCGGACGCACCGCCGCTGGAGCCGCCGGCGGTACGGCCGGTGTTCCATGGATTGACCGTGGCGCCGAACAGCGGGTTGTCGGTCGAGCCGCGCCAGGCGAACTCCGGCGTGTTCGACTTGCCGATGTTGATGGCGCCGGCGCGCTGCAGGCGCGCGACCGACGGCGCGTCCTCGCCGGGCACGAACGAGGCCATCAGTTTCGAGCCGAAGGTCGTGCGGATGTCGCGCGTCCAGAAGTTGTCCTTGATCGACACCGGGATGCCGTGCAGCAGCCCCAGCGCCTCGCCGGCCATCACCGTCTGCTCGCTCGCCCGTGCGGCGGCGCGTACGCGCTCAGGGTAGAGCGTGACCAGGGCATTGAGCCCGGGGTTCAACCGATCGATGCGGGCCAGCACGGCATCGGCGATCTCGACCGGTGACAGTTTGCGCGCGCGGATCAGCTCGCCAAGGTCCCACGCCGTCATGCGACAGGGGTCCGTTTCATCGACCGCGCCCATTCCATCCCCCTCTAACCAATGACGATCAATATGGCGTGCTGACCATGATTGATCCAGACCAATTTGATATTGGGTTGACTCATTGGATTGAACCATTACGATGAGGGCCGGGTAGGAAACGGTATGAACCATCGTCCACGATTCGTGTCGGCCGACGCCGTGCTCGAGGTGCTGAAGTGGCCCGAGATGATTACGGCGTTGCGCGACGTCTATGCCGCGGCGCCGCAGGCGCGCCATTCGCCGCGCCGCGTGGTGGCGCGCAACGACACCGTATGGCTGCGCGCGCTGGCGGCGACGCCGCCGGGACGGCGCTACATGGGCGCCAAGGTGTTCGGCTTCTCCAAGAGCGGCGGGACCTACGCCGTCATCCTGTTCGACCAGGAGAGCGGTGCGCTCGCCGGCATCCTCGACGCCAACCACATCACCGGCTTTCGCACCGGCGCCACCTCGGCGCTGGGACTCGACTATCTCGCGCCCCACAAGCCGCTCACCGTGGGCGTGCTGGGCAGCGGCGCCGAAGCGCAGGCGCATCTCGCGGCGGTCGGCCATGTGCGGCGCATCGCGTCGTTCAAGGTGTTCAGTCCGTCCGCGGCAAATCGCGGCGCCTTCGCCGACCGGTTCCGTCGCGAGCTGAGCGTACCCGGCGATGCCGTCGGTGACGCCCGTGCCGCCGTCGATGGCGCCGATGTCATTATCGCCGCCGCACGCTCGCGCAGCGAACAGCCGATCTTGTTTGGCGACTGGCTGCGGCCGGGCACCGTGGTGATCTCGATCGGCTCGACTCTGCCCGAGCAGCGCGAGGTCGACGTCAGCGTGGTCGGCGCCTGCGATCTCATCGTCTGCGACAACGTCGACGAAGTCGTCGAGGAGACCGGCGACATGATCGCCGCGCGCGCCGCCGGCATTGCCTTCGACGACAAGCTGATGTCGCTCAGCGATCTGGTGCTGGAACGCCATGTCGCGCGCGTGCGCGAGGCGCGCCTGCCGATACTCAAGACCGCCGGCGCTGCCGTCCAGGACCTCGCGGTCGCCGAACTCGCCTTCACCAAGGCACTCGCCCACGGCCTGACACAGGAGTTTCCCGGTGACTTCCGCTACAAGCCGGCGTGACATCGCGCTTCTGCTCATCATCGCGTGCTGGCTCGCGGCGGCACCGTCGTGGGCGATGGACAAGATCAAGTACGGCCTCCTGGCCGGTCCGCAGACCGTGTATGTCGGCATCGAGAAGGGCTTCTTCCGCAAGTACGACCTCGACGTCGAGCCGATCGTGTTCCGAAGCGGTGCGGAGATCGTGCCGGCGCTGTCGACCGGGCAGATCGACATCGCCGCGACCGCGGCGGGCGCGGCGCTCTACAACGCACTGGCGCGCGGCGTGAACGCCAAGATCGTCGGCGACTACATCGTGTTCGAGAAGCTGCCGTCGCTCAGCGGCGTGGTCGTGCGCAAGGCGCTGTTCGACAGCGGCAAGATCCGCACGCCGCAGGACATCAAGGGCGCCAAGATCGCCGTCACCGCCCGTGGCCAGGCGATGCACCTGCTGGCCGGCAAGCTGCTGGAGCAGGCGGGCCTCAGCGAAAGCGACGTGAGCCTGGTGTTCATGCCGCAGCCCGACATGCTGGTGGCGCTGCGCTCGGGCGCGGTCGACATCATGGTGAACTCCGATCCGTTCGTCACCATGGCCGTGGATGAGCAGGTCGGCGTCGAGATGGTGAACATGTGGACGTTGCTCCCGGATCTCACCCTGGGTGTGGTCATGTACGGCAAGCGCGCCTTGACGGACCGTGATCTCGGCGTGCGGTTCATGAAGGCCTTCACCGAAGCCAACCGCTTCCTGCGCGCCAACGACAATCCGCAGGGTCGCAAGGAGATCGTGCAGATCTACCAGAAGCACTATCCGGTGAAGGATCCGGCGCTCTACGAGCGCTCGCGCCTGGGGATCGGGCGCGATACGATGGAGAGCAACGTCCGCGGCAAGAATGGCCTGGGCGCGCAGCTCAAATGGTATGCCGACCGCGGCCTGGTGCCGAACCAGCCCAACCTCGACGAGGCGGTCGACAACTCCTTCGCGCGTGATGCCGCGCAGGCGCTGGCACGATGACGGCCGGCGACACCACGGCCAAGGTGGTCGTGCGCGACGTCGACAAGGTGTTCGACGTGCGCGGCCGCCGGAATTTCCAGGCATTGCGCGGCATCGACCTCGACGTGCGCGACAACGAGTTCCTGTGCATCGTGGGTCCCAGCGGCTGTGGCAAGTCGACGTTGCTGCGCATGCTGGGTGATCTCGATACGCCGTCATCGGGACAGGTCCGCATCCGCCGCGACTCCACCGCGCGGCCGCTGTCGGCGATGATCTTCCAGGAGGAGTCGGTCTTCCCGTGGATGACCGTGGCGCAGAATGCGGCCTACGGCCTGAAGATCACCCGCACCTGGCGCGGCAGGGAGAGCGAGGCGCGTATCGACGATCTCCTGGGGAAGACGGGCCTCAATGCCTTCCGCAGCTTCTATCCCCACCAGCTTTCCGGCGGCATGAAGCAGCGGCTGTCGCTGGTGCGGGCGTGGGCGACCAATCCCGAGCTGCTGCTGATGGACGAGCCGTTCGCGGCGCTCGACGAGCAGAACAAGGCGCTGCTGCAGCAGGAGCTGGTCAAGCTGTGGGAGGCGTTCCGCAGCACCGTTGTGTTCATCACCCACAGCCTGGAGGAGGCTGTCCTGCTGGGCGATCGCGTGGCCGTCATGACGTCGGCCCCGGGCCGGATCAAGGAGACGCTCGAGGTGCCGTTCCCACGGCCGCGGGTCGTGACGTCCCTGCGCCGCTCCGGCGAATTCAATCAGCTGGTGACCCGGCTGTGGGACTCGCTGGGAGACGAAGTGGAGCGTGCCCGCTCGGCCGAGATGCAGAAACTGACGCGGCGTCGCGACGCGATGCCTGCCGATGCGATCGGATAAGCGAGCCGCCATGCCAAGCCCTGCCGCCTCCAGCCCATCCGTGTCCGACCGCGCGCCGTCGGCTGCCGTGCCGGCATTCGATCCGTGGCGCCTGTTGCGACCGTTGCAGGTGCTCATCTCGCCGCTGGTGCTGCTGGCGCTGTGGGAGATCGGCGCCCGCGCCGGCCTGATCGAAACGAAGTTCTTTCCGGCACCCACCACCATCGGCGCCCAGTTCGTCACCACGCTGACGACGGCCGAGTTCTGGAACGACCTGCGGCTGAGCCTCACGCGCCTGTTCATCGGGCTGCTGATGGGCGGGGTGCCCGGCCTGCTGCTGGGGCTCGCGATGGGATTGTCACGTGCCATGCGGGTGACGTTCCAGCCGTTGATCGCGGCGTTGTACCCGCTGCCGAAGATCGCGATCCTGCCGCTGATCCTGCTGATCTTCGGGCTGGGCGAGATGTCGAAGTACGTCATCGTGGCCATCGGTGTGTTCTTTCTCATGACGCTCAACACGTTCGCCGGCGTGACGAATATCCGGCCGATCTATTTCGATGTGGCGAAGAACCTGAAGGCGAGCCGCTGGCAGATCTATTGCACCGTGGCCCTGCCGGGCGCCTTGCCGGGCATCCTCACCGGCCTGCGCATCTGCACGGGGCTCGGCTTGCTGCTGCTGGTTGCCGCCGAGTTCGTCGGCGCCGATGCCGGCATCGGCTATCGCATCTGGTGGTCGTGGTCGGTGTTCTGGGTCGAGCCGATGTATGTCGGCCTGATGGTGATCGCGATCCTGGGCTTCGCCTTCGCCTACCTGATCGATTTCCTCGAGGGGCTGCTCCTGCCATGGCTGCGCCGCTGACGTCCAAGAGAGCGAGGACGGACGTCGTCACCGTCCTCAAGGACTACATCCAGACGTCCGGTCTCAACGACCAGGGCCGTCTGCCGCCGGAGCGCGAGCTGGCGCAGACCCTGGGCCTGTCGCGCGGCCAGCTGCGCACGGCGCTCAACCACCTGGAGGCCGAGGACCTGATCTGGCGCCATGTCGGCAAGGGCACGTTTGTCGGGTCGCGGCCCAAGCTGGTGCCCGATCTCGAGGCCATCGGCGACCTCACCAGCCCGCGCGAGATCGTCGAGGCGCGGCTGATCCTGGAGCCGGAGCTGGCACGGCTGGCGGCGTTCCGCGCCACGCGCCGGCACTTTGAGCAGATGGCCGAGTGCATCGACAACTGCCGCCAGACCACCGACCAGGATATCTTCCACACCTGGGACTCGCGCTTCCACTGGCTGATCGCCAATGCCGCCGGCAACGAACTGCTGGCGGTCCTGCACGACTGCATCTCGGCCCGCCACAAGGCGGCCTGGGGCAAGCTGCGCGAGCTGTTCCTGACACCCGAGCGCATGCGCTTCTACGACCAGCAGCATCAGAACATCCTCGACGCGATGGGCGAACGCAACGGCAAGCTCGCCCGCGCGCGCATGCTGGAGCATCTGCAGGCCGTGCAAGAGAACCTCTTCGAATAGACGCAGGAACGCCATGACCGTCCTTCAAGACAGGCCGAACTCCATCGAAGCGCGCGACGTGCAGTCGGTGATCCACGGCGGCACCAATCTGCGCCGACACATGGAGCGCGGACCGCTGGTGATCGACAAGGGCGAGGGGATCTGGGTCACCGACATCCACGGCAAGCGCTACATCGAGGGCATGTCGGGCCTGTGGTGCATCTCGCTGGGCTACGGCCAGGAGCGCCTGGTGGCGGCCGGCACCGAGCAGATGCGCCGGTTGCCCTACTATCACCTCACCAACCACCGCGGCCATTCGCCGGTGGTCGATCTCGCCGAGAAGCTGCTGCAGATCGCGCCGGTGCCCATGGCGCGCGTGTGGTTCTCCAACTCCGGCTCCGAGGGCAACGACTGCGCCGCGCGCTTTGCCTGGTACTACTGGAACGCCCAGGGCAAGCCGCAGCGGCGCAAGTTCCTGGCCCATCGCCAGGCCTATCACGGCAACACCATCGCGGCCGCCAGCCTCACCGGCGTGCCGCACAACCATCGCTACTTCAACCTGCCGCTCGACGGCTTCCTCCACGTGCGCTGCCCCCACTTCTATCGCGAGGGGCTGCCGGGCGAGAGCGAGGAGGCGTTCGCGGCGCGCCTGGTCGGCGAGATCGAGGAGACGATCATCCATGAAGGGCCGGACACGATCGCTGCCTTCTTCACCGAGCCGGTGATGGCGGCGGGCGGCGTGATCGTGCCGCCGGCGGCCTATTTCGAGAAGCTGCAGTGGCTGCTGCGCAAGTACGACATCCTGCTGGTGTGCGACGAGGTGGTGAGCGGCTTCGGACGCCTGGGCGACATGTTCGGCACCACGACCATGAAGCTGGAGCCCGATATGATCGTGTGCGCCAAGGGACTGTCGAGCGCCTACCTGCCGATCTCGGCGCTGATGGTGAACCAGCGCGTCTTCGATGCCGCGGCCCAGCTCAGCGACGACGTCGGCGTCTTCGGCCTGTCGCTCACCTACTCGGGCCATCCGGTGGCGGCCGCCGTGGCCTGCGAAGCGGTGCGGATCTACGAAGAGCAGGACATTCCCGCCCGCGTGCGCGCGCTCGAGCCGCTGTTCTTCGCCGGCTTGCGCCAGCTCGGCGAGCATCCGCTGGTCGGCGAGGTGCGCGGCCGCGGGTTGGTGGCGGGCCTGGAGCTGGTACGGGACAAGGCGACGCGACAGCCCTTCGATCGCGCCCTGGGCGTCGGTCGGGCGTGCATCGTGCACGCCGAGAAGCACGGGCTTCTGGCCCGCGCCGTCGGCGACACCATCACACTCTGCCCGCCGCTGATCATCAGCGAGGCGGAGATCGCCGAGCTGCTGGCCCGCGTGAAGGCGGCGCTGGATGACACCGCGGCGGATCTGGTGAGAGCGGGGCATTGGAAGGACTAGAGTACTAGGGTGAAGCACGGTCCGTCGTCGTCCTGAGCGAAGCGAAGGACCCTGCGGTGGGTCGGTCAGGGAGTGGCGGCGCTGATGATCTCCATCACCTGCTGTGTTTGACACCAACACCGCAAGGTCCTTCGCTTCGCTCAGGACGACGCGTGAGGTCAGCGCAGCTCGAGGGCCATCTGTGACGGCTCGGTGGTATCGGGTGCGCTGAGGTTGGAGAGCGACACGCCCAGCAGCCGCACGTGCTTCTGCAATGGGAAGATGCTGCGTACCAGGTCGAGGCTGATGCGCTCGGCCGTCGGCTTGTCGGCGATCGGCGTCAGGCTGCTGTGGCTGCGGGTCACGATCTGGAAGTCGGCATACTTGATCTTCACCGTCACAGTGCGGCCGACGATCTTGGTGCGCTCGCAATAGGCCCAGACATCGTCCAGCATCGCCCTGACGCCCGCCTCGATGTCGGCCGGCTGGCTCAGGTCTTGAGCGAAGGTCGTCTCCGATCCGACCGACTTGCGCGGCCGGTCGGCGACCACGGGTCGCTCGTCGATGCCGCGCGCGATCGCGTAGTACCACGGGCCGGCTTTGCCGAAGTGCTCCTGCAAAAAGCCCAGTGTCTGATTGCGTAGATCGGCACCGGTCAGGATGCCCAGCCGGTTCATCTTGGCGGCCGTCACCGGGCCGACGCCATGGAACTTGCCGACCGCAAGGCCTTCGACAAAGGCGGGACCCATCGCCGGCGTGATCACGTACTGACCATTGGGCTTGTTCTGGTCGGAGGCGAGCTTGGCCAGGAACTTGTTGTAGGAGATGCCCGCCGATGCCGTGAGCCCGGTCTGCGCCAGGATCTGGGCGCGCAGCTCCTGCGCCAGCTGTGTCGCCGAGGCGATGTTCTTCAGGTTGATGGTGACGTCGAGATAGGCTTCGTCGAGCGACAGCGGCTCGATCTGCGGCGTGTACTGCGCGAAGATATCGCGGATCTCGCGCGACACCGCCTTGTAGACCTCCATGCGCGGCGGCACGAAGATCAAGGTCGCGCACTTGCGGCGCGCCGTGACCGACGGCATCGCCGAGCGCACGCCGAACGTGCGCGCCTCGTAGCTGGCGGCCATCACCACGCCGCGCTCGCGCGAGCCGCCCACGGCCACGGGTTGGCCGCGCAGCTCGGGATTGTCGCGCTGCTCGACCGACGCGTAGAACGCATCCATGTCCAGATGGATGATTTTCCTGACGTCTTTCTCGGCCATCAGACCGCCTGGTGAAAAGGGCACGATGCTGCGCCGATTAATATCAATCAAACCCGCACCGGAGGAAGAGACATGACCGATCGCCTGTTCGACTTCAGCGGCAAGGTGGCCCTGATCACCGGTGGCAGTCGCGGCATGGGCCGCGAGATGGCCAAGGCCTTCGCCGAGCGCGGCGCCGACATCGTCATCACCAGCCGCAAGATCGACAGCTGTCGCGAGGTTGCGGCCGAGGTCGAGACGCTGGGCCGCCGGGCATTGCCCTATGCCTGCAACGTGGCGCACTGGCAGGAGCTCGAGGGGCTGGCCGATGCGGCGTATGCCGCCTTCGGCAAGGTCGACATCCTGGTCAACAATGCCGGCAGCTCGCCGCTGGCGCCCTCGTCGCTGGAGACCAGCGAGCAGCTGTTCGACCGCATCGTGCACCTGAACTTCAAGGGGCCGTTTCGCCTGATGTCGCTGGTCGGCAGCCGCATGGCGGCGGGCAATGGCGGCAGCATCATCAACATCAGCAGCGTCGGCGCCATCCGGCCGCGGCCCTCGATCGCGCCCTATGCCGGCGCCAAGGCGGCGCTGAACGCCATCACCACGGCCTTTGCTTTCGAGTACGGGCCCAAGGTGCGGGTCAACGCCATCATGCCGGGCCGCTTCCTGACCGATATCTCCAAGGCGTGGACGGAGGAAGCGCGCCAGAACACCGGCGTCGCCCTGCAGCGCAGCGGCAAGCCGGAGGAGATCGTCACCGCCGCGCTCTACCTGGCCAGCGATCATTCGGGCTTCACCACGGGCTCGGTGATCCAGGTCGACGGCGGGATCGCGTAGGTTTCCTCCCCACGCAGTGGGGAGGTGCCCCGAAGGGGCGGAGGGGAGACGACGTGGTCTTGGTAACTGAGACCACGTCGGGTCCCCCTCCGGCCTTCGGCCACCTCCCCCAGCGGAGCTGGGGGAGGGATGCAGGTCGACGACTGCACGAACAACAGGACAGCTTTGTCTTCTCGAAGCACACAACCCGTTCTTCCTTTCGCTTAGAATGCGTCCAGGAGGAGACGCGCCCGCGATGTACGGGCGTGCTGGACGGGAGCGGGCGTGGCGCCGGAGAGTGGTGGACTGCGGGCGTTGATCGCCGACAGAGCGTTCCGACGGCTGTGGCTGATCGGCGCGGTGACCGGCATCATGCGGTGGCTCGACGTCGTCGTGGCCGGCATCTATGTCTTCGACGTCACCGGCTCGCCGACCTGGGTGGCGGCCGTCACGTTCGTGCGCGCCGTTCCCATGATCGTGGGGGTGATGTTCGGCGCCATGGCGGCACGCCTGCCGCTGGGCGGCCTGATGCGGGTCGGCATCGGCACCGTGGCGCTGAGCTACACGATCCTGGGCGTGCTGGCTGTCTTCGACGCGCTGGCTGTATGGCATGTCGCGATCGGTGTCTGGATCGTGGGCACCTACTGGAGTTCCGAGAACTCCGTGCGCCGCACGATGATGTGCGCCGTCGCCGGGGTGGCCAACACCGGCACCGCGATCAGCTTCGACTGGGCCACCATCAACGCCCTGCGACTGGCCGGGCCGTTCCTCGGCGGCGTGCTGTACGATGCCTACGGCATGGCGGCGCCCTGTGCATTGGGCGTCGTGTGCTTCGCGGCGGCGCTGGTCCTGGCACTGGGGATGACCAGCGGCAGTGCGCCGGCGCTGTCCGGGCGGCGGCGCCTGTGGGACGACATCGCCGACAGCCTGGCCATCGCGCGGCGCAGCGCGGCGATCAAAGGCGTGCTGGGCGTCAGCATCTGCCTCAACTTCTTCGGCTTTCCCTACTCGAGCATGATCCCGGTCATCGGCAAGGACGTGCTGCGCGCCACACCGGCCGATGTCGGCTTTCTGTCCTCGATGGAAGGCCTGGGCGCGATGCTGGGTGCGGTGACGCTGACCGCCTTCGTGCGGCCGCCGTGGTTCGGTCGCGTGTTCATGATCGGCTCGTTCGGCGTCGCCGCCGGCGCCATCGCGTTCGGACTGTCGCATGTCTACGCTCTTTCGGCCGTGGCGCTGGTGGTGGCCGGCGCCGGCATGTCGTGGTTCGCCTCGATGCAGAGCACCCAGGTGCTGGCGCAGACACCGGCGGATCGGCGCTCGGGCATCATGGGCGTGCTCACCACGACGATCGGTATCGGACAACTGGGCGCCCTGCCCATCGGCTGGCTGGCCGCGCACCTGTCGGCGCCGACCGCCGTCGTCATCTACGGCAGCTGCGCCGTGGTGACCTTGGCGGTGTGCGCCTGGCGCTGGCCGGCGATGTGGCGACCGGGCTGAATCCCGGGAGCGCGGGCGTCGCGCCCGCTCATGTCCTGGCGCTACGCGCCAGTGCGGGCGGGACGCCCGCGCTCCCAGGTCTCCCGCAGCCCGGCGATCTCGTCGTCGCTGTAGCCGGCCTCGCGCAGGATCTCGTTCGTATGCTCGCCCAGTTGTGGGGCGCCGTGGCGGTGCTCGGGTGGCGTGCCGCTGAAGCGGGCGGCGTTGCGGGTCTGGCGCAGGCGGCCGGCCTGCGGGTGATCGCTCTCGACGATGATGCCGGTGGCCTCGATCTGCGGATGGGTGATCATCTGGCCGCGCGTCAGCACCGGGACGCACGGCACGCCTTCGGCTTCCAGCCGCTGCATCCACTCGTCGGTGGTGCGCTCGATCAGCGCCGACTGGATCAGCTCCAGCCGCGCATCGATGTTCACGTCGCGCAGCTCGGTGGTGGCGAAGCGCGGGTCATCCCGCCACTGTGGGCGCTCGACGGCGCGAGTAAGCGCCGCCCATTGGTCGTTGGTCATGACGGCGACGCTCATGTAGCCGTCCTTGGTCTCGTAGATCAGGTCGATGAAGCTCGCGGCGCGCTGGGCGCTGACCTCACGCCCGACATAGGTCTGCGCGCCCATGTCTGACGACCACAGGAAGGCGACGATGGCATCCAGCATCGACAGCCGCACATGCTGGCCCTCGCCGGTGCGCTCGCGCGCCAGCAGCGCCGCGGTGATGGCCTGCGCCGACGTGACGGCGGTGAGCTTGTCCGGCAGGATCGTGCGCACCAGCCGCGGGCGCGCCGAGTCGGATCCGCCCTGTACCGAGGCGAGGCCCGAGAGGGCCTGGATGATGGGATCGTAGACCGGCTTGTGCGCGAACGGTCCGCTTTCGCCGAAGCCGCTGAGCGAGACATAGATGATCTTGGGCGCCACGGCGCGGATCGCTTCTTCGCCGACGCCCAGGCGGTCGACGACGCCGGGCCGGAAGTTCTGGACGAACACGTCGCAGGTGCGCGCCAGGCGCTTCACGACCTCGACGCCCTCGGGTCGGCGCAGGTCGACGGTGATCGAGCGCTTGTTGCGGTTGTTGTTGAGGAAGCTCGCCGACAGGCCGCCGCTCTTGTTGCCGGCGCTGCGCGTGAAGTCGCCGGTGCCCGGCGGCTCGACCTTGATCACGTCGGCGCCCTGGTCGGCCAGGATCATGGTGCCGTAGGGGCCGGAGATCACGGCGCTGAGGTCGAGGATGCGATAGCCGTGCAGCGGTCCGGGCATGGGGGAGTCCTTTCAAGTCATTCCTCCCCAACGTAGTTGGGGAGGTGCCCCGAAGGGGCGGAGGGGAGCCGACGTGGTCTCAGCAACAAAGACCACGTGGGGTCCCCCTCCGGCCTTCGGCCACCTCCCCCACTTTGTGGGGGAGGGTTTAGGGCCTGTACGAAAAACTCGTCGGGCCCAGCTGCTGGTCGAGCAGGGGCCAGGCGAGTTCGATCCAGTCGCAGAGCTTGGCGCGGGTC
>DATEIF010000306.1:0-5905 GCA_035279205.1 Vineibacter sp. | reverse complement strand
GGCCGGCGGGGCCAGCCGCGCCGCGTTCTGGACCTCGCAGGTCCTGAGCGAGATCTCGGCGCGCGAGCCCGGCTTCGCCGATCGCCTGTTCATGGTGAGCGGCGTGTCCGGTGGTTCGCTTGGGGCCGTGGCGTACCGTTCGATCGTCGAGGTGGACCGCCGCGCCAGCGCGGGCGACAAGCCGGTCGTGCAGAACGACCCCGCCGGGCGGGCGCGCATCTTTCTCGAGCGCGACTTCCTGACGCCGGCCATGGCGGTGGGCCTCTATGTCGACCTGCCGTGGCGCACGTTCTCCTTCCTGCCGCGGACCTGGCAGCCTGATGATCGCGCCGCGGCACTTGAAAAAGCCTGGGAGGCGGCGTGGCGGGACAGCACGGGCCGCAACAGCAAGCCGATCTTCGACTGGAGCCAGGGCTTCGTCGCGACATTCGCCGGGGTCGGCCAGACCGACGCCTATCGGCCGTGGCCGATCCTGGCGCTCAACGGCACGTCGGTCGAAAAGGGCAAGCGCATCATCACGTCCAATGCATCGTTTGGCGGCGGCCAGATCTCGGGCGACGTCAATCGCTACGACGCCTTCGACATGGCGGGCCGCGATATGCCGATCAGCACGGCAGTGACCATGAGCGCGCGCTTCCCGGTGATCTCGCCCGCGGGCGGCCTGCGCGATGGCAACGGTCGTATGGTGACGCGCGTGATCGACGGTGGCCTGTTCGAGAATTTTGGCGCCGCCACCGCCGAGGAGATACTGCGCTATGTCGTCGAACGTCGCGCCGATGTGCAGACCGGGCGCCGGCCCGTGGTGCCGATCGCGATCCTGATCAGCAGCGATCCCTCGCTTGATCACCTCGATCGTCAGACCAGTACCGGCTACCGCGAGCAGCCGATCGACAACCTGCCGCCGATACCCGACTGCGCGGAGGTGAGCGGCGCGCCCCAGGGCAGCGTGCCGACGCCGGTGCTACATCCCGGCAATCGCTGGCCCGAGTGTCCTGTCAGTGGGCGTGAGAATGCGTCCCTGATCGGCGATCCGGTGTTTGCGCTCTATGATGGTCGTGTCGCGCGCGGCGAGCAGGCAGCGACGGCGATGCTGGACCGCATCGATGAAAACCGCGCTGGCGTTCGCCGCCAGATCGCCCGCGGCTTGGCGCGGATTGCGGGTCACGACCCCGACCAGCCCGCTTCCGGCTCCAATGCTGCTGTCAGCGGCGCCGACGACAAGGTGAATGCCCGCGTCGGGACGTCAGATCACGTGGATTTCTTCCACTTCCGGCAGTGCCGCGTGCCGCGCCAGAAGGGGCCGACCATGAGCTGGCACGACTCGCAGGAGGCGTGGCACGTGATGCGCGTCATGACCGGCCTGGAGCCGGGCGAAGGGGACCCCTGCGGCAACGCCGTGGAATTCTTTCGGCTCTGCGTGCGGCTGGCGCGCCTGTCCGGTGTGGCTGACAACGACAAGACCGCTTCGGATTTCTGCGAGACCGATCGCAAGTGGCCACGCCCCAAGGCTTGGAAGTGCGATGAGTTCGGCAGCGGAACGCATCTGCGCTGGTGGTGTCGGATGGCCAAGTCTTGATCTGTCGCTTCAGCTCCCGGCCACCCGCCGCGCGTGGCCGGCCCAGAAGGGCTCGCGCAGTTCCTTGCGTTTGATCTTGCCGACCGGCGTCTTGGGCAGCGGCTCGTCGCGCAGCACGACCTTGCCCGGCCGCTTGTAGTTGCCTAGCCGCTCCTCGCAGAGCTGGATCAGCGCGGCCTCCGTAACGATGGCGCCGGGCTTGACGGTGCACACGGCGCACGGCGTCTCGCCCCAGCGCTCATGCGGGATGCCGAACACCGCCACCTCGATCACGTCGGGGTGGCTCGCGATCGCGTTCTCCAACTCGGCCGGATAGATGTTGAAGCCGCCCGACACGATCATGTCGCCGACGCGATCGATCATGTAGAGATAGCCGTTGGCGTCGAGATAGCCGACATCGCCGGTCTTGACCCAGCCGTCGACCATGCGTTCGGCCGTCGATTGCGGATCGTTCCAGAAGCCGGTCATCTGGCCGTCGGTCTTGGCCACGATCTCGCCCGGCGTGCCTGCCGGCACCGGCTTGTTGTCCTCGTCCCAGATCTGCAGCTGGGCAAACGGCAGCGGCAGGCCGCAGGCCCGCAGCGGCGTCGAGCCCGGGATGTCCGTGGCGAACCATTGCGCCGGCCCCATCATCGCCACCGGCAATACCTCGGTCTGGCCGTAGCCCTGGTACATCGCCTTGCCGAAGATCTCGTAGGCCTTCAGCGCCGTGTCGTCGGCGATCGGCGCGGCCGCCACCATCATGCATTTCAAGTGGGGGAACCGGCGCTGCTCGATGCCGGGAATGCGGTTGATGGCATTGAGCATGGTCGGCACCATGAACAGGTAGGCGATGCGCTCCTGCTCGAAGGTATCGAGGACTGCGGCGGGATCGAACCGGTCCATCATCACGTTGCGGCCGCCGGCCAGCCAGATCGGCAGGAAGAGATAGCCAGAGCCGTGGCTGATCGGGCCCAGGTGCAGGCAGGCATCGCCAGGCTCGACCGGCGGATAGAGGTAGAACCAGTCGCGGCCGGCGGCGAGCCAGGCGCGGTGCGAGTAGGCGACACCCTTGCTCTTGCCCGTGGTGCCGCCGGTGTGGCGCAGGATGAAATTGTCCTCCGGCGCAATTCTGGGATTGGGATCGACGGCGGATTGCCGGTCGAGCCAGTCCTCGTAGGCCGCATCGCGCACGATCACGTGTTGCAGCTCGGACAGGTCGGCCTGCAGGCCGTCGATCTCGGGCAGGTACTTTTCATCGACGATCACGGCGCGGCAGCCGGTATGGCCCATCATGTGCAGATGGCTGTCGCGGGCATTGCGGGGATAGAGCGGCACCCGCACCAGATTTGCGATGGCAGCACCCAGGAAGATATCGGCCGATTCCAGCCGGTTGTCTTCCAGCACCGCGACCCTGTCCTGCGGCTGCAACCCCAGCGCCAGCAGGCCGTTGGCAAGACGGATGCCGCGCTGCCAAGCCTGCGCGAAGCTGAGCCGGCGGCCGCCGGCGACGATCGCCTCGCGCTGCGCGTAATAGCTTGCGGCGCTGCGCATCTGCGTGCGGACATCCATGGCGTGCCTCCCCATGATTTGTTAATCGAGTGTCGATGCCGCACCGACGGAGTCAAGCAGTCCCAGGAGGTACGCGACCATGGACGACATCCTTCTGCTGACGCGGGCCTTCGCTTTCGCCGCTGAGAAGCACGCCCATCAGCGTCGCAAGGGCGAGAACGCCGAGCCGTACGTCAATCACTTGGCCGAGGTCGCCCATCTGCTGGCGGTGGCCGTGCATGGGCAAGACGCCAACCTGATCGCCGCAGGCCTGCTGCACGACACCTTGGAGGACACCGAGACGACCCGCGACGAGCTGGTGACCACGTTCAACGAGGACATCGCGTCGCTGGTGAGCGAGGTCACCGACGACAAGTCGCTGCCCAAGCAGGAGCGCAAGCGCCTGCAGGTCGCGCATGCGCCCGACAAGACGGCACGCGCCAAGATGCTGAAGCTGGCCGACAAGACCTCGAACCTGCGCGGCATCGTCGCCAGTCCGCCGGCCGGCTGGTCGATCGAGCGGCGCATCGAGTACGTGCGCTGGGGACGCGATGTCGCCGCCGGCCTGCGCGGCGTGCATCCCTGGCTGGAAGAGCAGTTCGACACGGCCGCAGCGACCGCCGAGGCGATGCTTTCGGGCAAATGATCGGGCGCAAACCTCGTCTTGAATAACAACTTATAAAAATATATAACGCTGTTATCTGACACAGCGGAACGAGGACGCCATGCCCAAGGTTCTCTACGAGAAGGACGGTCGGATCGGGCGAATCACGCTGAACCGCCCCGAGGTGTTCAACGCCATCGATGACGACGTGCCGGCCGAGCTCGCCGACTGCGTGGCGCGCGCCAATGCCGATCCGGGTGTGCATGTGATCGTGCTGTCGGGCAGCGGCAATGCGTTCTGTGCCGGCTACGACCTGACGCATTACGCACAGACGAAGGGTGCCAACGCCGCCACCCAGGAC
The DNA here is from genome assembly GCA_035279205.1 of Vineibacter sp. Classification (GTDB taxonomy): domain Bacteria; phylum Pseudomonadota; class Alphaproteobacteria; order Reyranellales; family Reyranellaceae; genus Vineibacter. The sequence continues at coordinate 1,834 of DATEIF010000306.1, read as the reverse complement.
ATGCCGTGGGATCCCATGAAGGACTACACCTTCATGATGCGCAACACCGATCTGTTCATGAGCCTTTGGCGGTCCTACCGCCCGGTGATCTGCAAGGTCCATGGCTATGCGATCGCCGGTGGCTCCGACATCGCGCTGTGTGCCGACGTGATCGTCATGGCCGAGGATGCCCGCATCGGCTACATGCCGGTGCGCGTATGGGGCTGCCCGACCACGGCGATGTGGGTCTACCGGCTGGGGCCGGAGCGCGCCAAGCGCATGCTGTTCACCGGCGACAAGATCGATGGGCGCGAGGCGGAGAAGCTCGGCCTGGTGCTCAAGGCGGTACCCGCCGCGCAGCTGGACGCCGAGGTCGAGGCGCTCGCCGAGCGCATGGCGACGGTCCCCGTCAACCAGCTCATGATGCAAAAGCTGATGGTCAACCAGGCGATCGAGGCCATGGGCCTGAAGCAGACCCAGATGTTCGCCACCCTCTTCGATGGCATCACACGCCATACGCCGGAGGGACTGAACTTCAAGAAGCGGGCGGAGACGGTGGGCTGGAAGGAGGCGGTGCGCAACCGCGACCAGGGTACCTGGGACTGGACCGCCGATCGCCCCATCAACCCAGCCGATTGACCGGGGCGCTCGTGGCATCGACGACCCGCGCCCGCGGCAAGCCTGACGACCCCAAGGTTCGAGACCGGCTCGAGGCCATTCGTGACACCAAGCGCCAGCTGGTGATCGATGCCGCGCGACGGGTGTTCGAAACGCACGGCCTCGAAGGTGCATCGATCCGCCTGATCGCTGTCGAGGCCGGCTGCACGACGGGCGCCGTCTACCCCTATTTCAGCGGCAAGGAGGAAATCTATGCCGCGATTCTGGGCGAGTCGCTGGCGACGCTGAAACAGTTCATCGAGCAGCACGTGGACAAGCAACGCGAGCCGATCGATCGCGCCCGTGCCGCCGTCGAAGCCTTCTACGCGTACTACAAGGAACGTCCGACCGAACTGTCGCTGGGCCTCTATCTCTTTCGGGGCGCCGGCGTACGCCCGACCGGGCTGAAGCCAGATCTCGATCGCGACCTCAATGCGCAGTTGCGGGCCGCGGTCGATGTCATCGCGGCGACCATCGCCAGCGCCGGTTTCGATCGCGCCATGGCGCTTGCCGCCGATGGCGTGTCGCATGCCATCGGCGTGCTGATCATGGAAGGCACGGGCAGGCTCAAGCTTTTTCGTGAACGTGGCGAAGATCTCATGGCGGAATACCTGGAGCGCCTCCTGCCCAGCGCTTGAACGCGCCTGAACACCACCCAGAAAGGCTCATCGCCATGGCTGTTCGTATCGAGAAGGCCGGTTCGGTTTGGACGGTCATCCATGCACGCCCGCAGGCGCGCAATGCGATGGATCCCGAAAGCGCGGACGCGCTTCATGCGGCGATGGTGGCGTTCGAGGATGATCCGTCGGCGCATGTCGCTGTGCTGTGGGGCGAGGGCGGCGCGTTCTGCGCCGGCTGGGATCTGAAGTACGCCGCGACGCTCGCCGATCGGACGCGCTTCCAGAGCGACATCGCCGAGGGTCTTGCGTTTCCGGGCGGCGCCAATCCGGCGCCGCGTGGTCCGCTCGGGCCGACGCGCCTGGAACTGTCGAAGCCGGTCATCGCCGCCGTCGAGGGACCGGCCGTGGCCGGCGGCATGGAACTCGCGCTGTGGGCCGACGTCCGTATTCTCGGACAGTCGGCGTATTTCGGCGTCTATTGCCGGCGCTGGGGAATCCCGCTGCTCGACGGCGGGACGGTCCGCCTGCCGCGCCTCGTGGGACTGGGCCGGGCCCAGGAAATCATCCTGACCGGGCGC
>DATEIF010000305.1:0-6778 GCA_035279205.1 Vineibacter sp. | reverse complement strand
GGCTCACCGGGCGGCGCGCCAGCCGGTGGCGGCACCGGCAGGCGCTGCGCCTGCACACGGCCGAACACGGTGTAGCCGACAAACCGCACCGTCGTGCCACGCAGGCGCCAGACGCCGCCGCGCTCGGGCAAGCCGGCGAGGAAAACCGTATCCGGCGGCGTCTTCACGGCGATGTCGATCGCCGGCGTCGTCACGTCCTGCAGCCGTGGCTCGACCAGCCAGGTCGAGGCGATCGCCAGGACACCCTCGCCGCGGGAGACCGCGACACTGACGCTGCTGATCGCACGCGCCAGCGCGCCCAGATCCAGGCGGTAGCGCAGCGTCGCCACGCCGGCCTCGGGCGACACGCGCCACACGCTGCCATCGCGGTCGACCGGACGATCGGCGCCATCGCGCACCATCTTCAGCACCGCCGCGAGGCCGGACCCGTCGCCCGCGAACTGCACCGGTGCCGAAGACCGGCAGGCCATGGTCACGGCCAGCACCGGCCCGGTCGGGACGTCGTCATTCGCGGCGATCATCTCGACGTCGACCTGAGCGGTGCAATCGGGTGTCGCATCCTGTGCGTGGGCCGGCGCTACGACGCCCAGGATGAGCGCGGAGATCACGGCAAGCCGGTGCACGCGGTGGTCGAGCATGCCTTACTGTACAGTGCGTCCCGGACCCCGCCCGTGGTCGGCCCTTCATCTCACGCGAAAGTGTCTCGCCGGGCATGCTAACCTGCCGCGGTGATCGCGTCGCTGGCCCTCCTTGACCGCTGCCTGCTGCTGCTGTCGCGCCGGGCCACGCTGTTCCTGCCGTGGTCGCTGGCGCTGGGATTGGCGTTTCAGGATCTCGCCGCCACGCTCAAGCCGCTGGTCACGCCCCTGGTGGTGGCTTTGCTGGGCATCGCCATGGCGCGCACCGACTGGCCGGCCTTCGTCGCCGTGCTGCGCCGACCATGGCTGCCGCTCGTCATGCTGGCTGTCGGCATGGTGCTGATGCCCATCCTGGCCACGCCGGTCTTGTCGTACCTGCCGATCGCCCCCGGCCTGGCGCTGGCATTGTCGCTGATGACCTGCCTGCCGCCGCTGACGTCCATGCCGGCGGTTGCCGGCCTCCTGGGCCTGGATCGCGCGATCTCGCTGTTCGTCACCGTCGTCGGCACGGCAATCATGCCGCTGACGGCACCGCCCCTGGCGCTGCTGCTGTTCGGGTTGGACCTGAAGATCGGCGTGCTGGAATTCGCGCTGCGCCTGGCGGGATTGGTGCTGGGCGGCGCCGCCCTCGCCCTGGCCCTGCGCAAATCAGTGCTGGAGCGCACGCCGCATGCATCGGCCCGCGTCGATGGCATCGCCGTCGTGGTCCTGATGGTCTTCGCCATTCCCATCATGGACGGCGTGCTGGTGCGCCTGCAGACCGAGCCGTGGCGTGCCGGCAGCTTCGTGCTGTGGGGCTTCATCGCCACCATCGTCTATATCGTGATCGCCACCCTGCTGTTCTGGCCCCTGGGCGCGCAACGCGCCTGCACCGCCGGATACAGCGCCGGCAGCCGCAACGCGGCGCTGATGCTGGCCGTGCTGCCGGCGACCGTCGATCCGGATTACTTCCTGTTCATTGCCGCCATCCAGTTCCCGATCTACCTGATGCCGACCCTGCTGCAGCCGGTCTATCGCCGGTTGATGGCCCGCGGGTAATTGCGCTGGACCACATCCGGCGGGCGGTCCACAGTTGCCCATCCACACATCAACCAAACCAGAAATGTCCGCGCCGCACGATCTCACCGCCCTCGAGCTGCTCAAGGCCTACAAGTCGAAGAAACTGTCGCCCGTCGATGTCATCGACGACGTGATCGCCCATATCGGCGCATGGGAGCCGAAGCTGAAGGCGCTCTATGCGCCCGACTTCGACGGCGCCCGCGCATCGGCAAAGGCATCCGCCACGCGCTGGAAAAAAGGCAAGCCCACCGGGCCGCTCGACGGCGTGCCGATCACCATCAAGGAGAACATCGCCAGCAAGGGCGTGCCGATACCGCTGGGGACGGCGGCGACGACCCTGGCGCCCGCGGCCGCCGATGCCCCGCCGACGGCGCGGGTGCGCGAGGCCGGCGCCATCATCCTGGCCAAGACCACGATGCCGGACTACGGCATGTTGTCGTCGGGCCTGTCGAGCTTCCATCCGCTGACGCGCAATCCGTGGGATCTGTCGAAGAATCCCGGCGGATCGAGCGCCGGTGCCGGCGCTGCCGCGGCGGCGGGCTACGGCCCCTTGCATATCGGCACCGACATCGGCGGTTCGATCCGCCTGCCGTCGAGCTGGTGCGGCCTATTCGGATTGAAGCCGTCGCTGGGCCGCATCCCGATCGACCCGCCCTATGTCGGCCGCGTCGCCGGCCCGATGACACGCACGGTGCGGGACGCCGCCCTGCTGATGAGCGTGCTGTCGCAGCCCGACGCGCGCGACCACATGAGCCTGCCGCCGGCGAAGATCAAATGGAGCAAGCTCGAGCGCAACGTGAAGGGCCTGAAGATCGGCCTGCAGCTCGACGCCGGCTACGGCCTGCCGGTCGATGCCGAGGTCTCGGCGGCCATCGACGCGGCGGCGAAGCTGTTCGCCAAGGCTGGCGCCAAAGTGTCGCCGATGAAGCCCGTCCTGACGCGCGAGATCTTCGACGGCCTGGACGATTTCTGGCGCACGCGCGCGTGGGACGACATCGTGCGGCTGCCGCCCGAGACCCGGGTCAAGATCCTGCCGTTCATCGCCAGCTGGGCGCGCAAGGCGCTGCAGCTGTCGTCCGTCGACGTGATGCGCGGCTTCAATCGCATCATGGAGATGCGCAAGCTGGCGGCGGCCGCCTTCACGCCGTTCGACTACGTGCTGTCACCGACGGCGCCGATTGCGGCCTTTCCCGCCGAATTGCCCTGCCCGACCAACGATTCCTCACGGCCGCTGGAGCATGTCGGCTTCACAGTGCTGTGGAACATGTCCGAGCACCCTGCCGCGTCGATCAACTGCGGCTACACCAAGGCTGGCCTGCCGATCGGCCTGCAGATCGTCGGCCAGCGCTTCGACGATCTGGGTGTGATGCAGCTTTCCGCCTGGTATGAGGCCCACCGGCCGCCGCAGCGACCCTGGCCTCTGCCGCGATAAGAGACACAGGCGACATGCCATGACCACCAACGAAGCACGCCAGTCGACGGCCCACCATTTCCTTGAGGGCCTGAACGAGCTCGGGATCGAGTACCTGTTCTGCAATCTCGGCACCGACCATGCGCCCCTCATCGAGGAGATGGCGCGCCGTCGCAAGCTCAACTGGCCGATGCCGAAGACCGTGCTGTGCCCGCACGAGAACACTGCCGTGCACATGGCAGCGGGCTACGCCATTGCCACCGGACGCGGCCAGGGCGTGCTGGTGCATGTCGACGCCGGCACGGCCAACGCCGCCATGGGCTTGCACAACGTCTTCCGTGCCCGCCTGCCGGTGATGCTGATGGCGGGGCGCGCGCCCTTCACGACGCGCGGCGAGCTGCCCGGTTCGCGCGATACCTACGTCCACTTCGTGCAGGAACCGTTCGACCAGGCCAGTGTCGTGCGCCCTTACGTGAAGTGGGAATACAATCTGCAGTCCGGCGTCATCGCCAAGGAAGCCCTGCGCCGCGCCCACAACGTGATGCATTCCGACCCCAAGGGACCGGTCTACCTGATGTTCGCGCGCGAGACGCTCACAGAGTCGTGGCCCGACAGCGCCGTGGCGAACGACACGATCGACCGCGGCGGCCCGGTCGTCGCCCGCGGCGCCGACGCCCAGACGGTCGAGGCGATCGCCGACCGCCTGCTGGCGGCCCGCAACCCGCTGCTGCTGACGTCCTATGCCGGTCGCAACCCGGCGGCCGTCGCCGTCATCGACGCCCTGGCGCGCTTCGCCGGAATCCGGGTGATCACCTTCAATCAGGTATATCTCAACATCCCGCACGATTCGCCCTGCTTCGGTGGCGCCATACCGGGCAAGCACGTCGCCGAGGCGGACGTCGGCCTGCTGGTGGACGTGGATGTCCCCTGGATCCCCAAGGACACACCGGAAAATCCGGCGACCTGGTGGGCGCATATCGACGTCGATGCCGAGAAGCGCGGCTTTCCCATGTGGAGCTTCCCCGGCGACCTGCGGGTACAGGGCGACAGCTGCCGCATCCTCACCCAGCTTCTCGACGTCCTCAAATCGCGGGCGACGCACGCTTTCCGCGCCGCTGCCGACGCCCGGCTCAAACGCCTGGCCGCCGAACGCGATGCGCGGCTGGCTGCCGCCGCCAAAGCCGCCGCCGATCCGGGCAGCGACGGGAGGATCAATCCGCACTATCTCTGTGCCGCGGTCGGGCGTGCCATCGGCCCGGATGACATCGTCCTGAACGAGGCGATCACCAACACGCCGGCGGTCCTGACACAGATCCCGCGCACACGCGGCGGATCCCTGCTCGGCCTGCCGGGCGGCGGCCTGGGCTTCTCCGGCGGCATCGCGCTGGGGCTGAAGCTCGCCTTGCCGGAGCGGATGGTCGTGCAGGTCGTGGGCGACGGCACGTTCTACTTCAGCAACCCGCAATCGATGCTGGCGGTATCGCGGCGCTATGATCTGCCGATCTTCACCATCGTGCTGGACAATGGCGGCTGGGGCGCCGTGAAGGGTGCGACGCTGCGCGTCTATCCCGACGGCGAGGCACGCGCGGCGAATGAATTCGAGGCCGAGCTCGCGCCGGTGATGGACTTTGCCAAAGTGGCCGAGGCCGCCGGCGCCTATGGCGAACGGATCGAGGATCCGGCCGCGGTCGAGGGCGCCGTGCGGCGGTGCCTTGAGCAGGTGCGGGGCGGCAGGATGGCCATCCTGCACGCCCGCGTGACACGATTGTAGGTGGAGGCCCAAGGCCGGCAAGCGGCATGCCTGCTGTCATCCCGAGCGTTTGTGATCATAGCGCGCCAGTACTGTCATCGCGAGCGCAGCGAGGGATCTCCCGCGAAGGGAGACTCCCTTACCAGGAGATGTCTCGCTGCGCTCGACATGACGGACCGGCCGCACCACCGCAGGATCCTTCGCTTCGCTCAGGATGACGCGGTGCACGTTCGTTCGGGTGACGAAGGAGAGCGACCATGAACCAGGCACTGATCGTCTGGGGCGGCTGGGATGGCCATGAGCCCGAGCAATGCGCCCGCATCGTCGCCGGTTTGCTCGAAGCCAGCGGCTTCAAGGTCACCCTTGCGAACACGACGAAGGCCTTCGCCGAACCGGCGATCGCCAATCTCAGCCTGATCGTGCCGATCTATACGATGTCCACGATCGCACAGGAGGAGGTCGACAATCTCTCGCGCGCGGTGCAGGGCGGCACCGGGCTCGCCGGATTTCACGGCGGCATGGGCGATGCCTTCCGCGAGGCCACCGACTACCAGTTCATGTGCGGCGGCCAGTTCGTGGCGCATCCCGGCAACATCGTCGACTACCGCGTGAACATCAGGCGCCGCAGCGATCCCGTGATGGAAGGCATCGACGATTTCGACTATCGCTCGGAGCAGTACTATATGCACGTCGATCCCTCCAACGAGGTGCTGGCGACCACCACCTTCTCGGGCGCACACGCGCCCTGGATCGAGGGCGTGGTGATGCCCGTGGTCTGGAAGCGCCGACACGGCCGGGGCCGTGTCTTCTACAGTTCGCTGGGTCACGCGCCGCGCGAGTTCGACGTGCCGCAGATGCGCACGATCTTCCATCGCGGCATGCTGTGGGCCGCCCGCTGACCCCTGGGGGCGCCCCCTCTCCGCCCGCGCAGCGGGGGGAGAGGGCTCTCGATCCGGCCCTCATGCGCTCAGCACGACGGTGCCTTGCACCAACACCCCTCGCCGCGGCCACGCCGTGGCACGCGAATCGCTGGCCTGGTGATCGTCGGTCGTTATACTGCGCCGCGTCATGAGCCTGCCCCTCGCTTTCCCGCCCGATCCGGTCTTGTCATGAGCACGCCACGCATCGCCTTCGTGGCCGGGCCGACGCCGGACGCGCGTGCGGCGCTGGCGCGCCTGAAGCAGCGCTATCCGTCGGTACCGGTGCCGCGGGCGGATATCGTGGTGGCGCTGGGCGGCGACGGCCTGATGCTGCACACGCTGCATCGGCTGATGGCGTCGGGTACGCCGATCTTCGGCATGAACCGCGGCACCGTGGGCTTCCTGCTCAACACCTACCGCGAAACCGGCCTTCTGCAGCGCTTGCGCAATGCCAAGCAGGTCTCGCTCAACCCGCTGATCATGCACGTGACCACGGTGCGCGGCCGCACCGCCGAGGCGCGCGCCATCAACGAGGTCTCGCTGCTACGCCAGACGCGCCAGACCGCCAAGCTCGCGATTTCGATCGACGGACAGCGCCGCCTCGACGAACTGGCCTGCGATGGCGTGCTGGTCGCCACACCGGCCGGCTCGACGGCCTACAACCTGTCGGCGCATGGCCCGATCCTGCCGCTGGGTGCCGGCCTGCTGGCGCTGACCCCGATCAGCCCGTTCCGGCCGCGACGTTGGCGCGGCGCCATCCTGCCGCGCAGCGTGCAGGTCACGTTCGACGTCATGGAGCCGACCCGTCGGCCGGTCGCCGCGGTCGCCGATTTCACCGAGGTGCAGGACGTCGCGCAGGTCACCGTTACCGAAGACAGCAACCATACGCTGACCTTGCTGTTCGATCCGGAACATCACCTCGAGGAGCGCATCCTCAAGGAGCAATTCCAGCCGTGAGCGAGGCCCGGCCCTCGCCGACGGCGACAGAGCCGGACGGACC
>DATEIF010000304.1:0-11747 GCA_035279205.1 Vineibacter sp. | reverse complement strand
TCTGAGCGTCGCGATGGCGGCTGACAAAAGAAACGGACGGGCCGCTGCGTGAGCGGCATTCACCTGTGTGCGACGATCACGCCCGCGCGCGCTCGACGGCATTGATGGCCGGCGTGGCGCGCAGCGCCGCGGTGATGTCGGCCAGGTGGCGCGCGTCCGACACCTCGATATCGAGCAGCATGTCGAAGAAATCGGACGAACGGTTGGTGATCTTCAGGTTGATGATGTTGCCGTCGTTGCGGGCGATCACCGTCGACAGGCTCGACAGCGTACCGGTGCGGTTCTCCACCGTCACGCGCAGGCGGCCGACATACTTGTTGCCGTGGTGGTCGGTGCCGCCCTGCCAGCCGACATCGATCCAGCGCTCGGGCTGGTGCGCGAAGCTTTCCAGCGTCTCGCAGTCGATGGTGTGGATCGTCACGCCTTTGCCGGTGGTGATGATGCCCACGATGCGATCGCCCGGCAGCGGATGGCAACAGCGCGCGAAATGCACCGCCATGCCCGGGATCAGGCCGCGCACGGCGATCGAGGGATCCTCCGGCGGCGCCTCGCCACCCTCGCGCAGGCGCGCCCGCGCACGGGCGATCGGCACGACATCGGCGCTGGCCTTGTGCGCCCGCGACTTCAGGCCGGGATAGACCGCATGCACGACCTCGCGCGCCGGTACCAGGGCGGCGCCGACGGCGGCATAGAGATCGTCGATCGACTGCTGCTTGAAGTTGGCCAGCACGTCGTGCAGGCCCTTCTCCGTCATCGCCTCGCCGGCCTCGTTGAAGGCCTTGTGCAGCAGGGACTTGCCCAGGCTGAGATACTGCTCGCGCTGCTTCAGCCGCACGTAGCGGCGGATCGCGGCCTTGGCCTTGCCGGTGACGACGAAGCGCTCCCAGGTCGGTGACGGCGTCTGCGCCTTGGAGGTGACGATCTCGACCTGATCGCCGTTCTGCAGCGGCGTGCGCAGCGGCACCATGCGGCCGTTGACCTTGGCGCCGACGCAGGTATCGCCGACCTGGCTGTGCACGGCGTAGGCGAAGTCGACCGGCGTGGCGCCGCGCGGCAAGGTGTGCAGGTCGCCCTTGGGCGTGAAGCAGAACACCTGGTCCTGGAACATCTCGAGCTTGGTGTGCTCGAGGAACTCCTCCGGCCCCGACGCCTTGTCGAGGATGTCGAGCAGGTCGCGCATCCAGCGGTATTGTCGGCCCTCGGTCGCCGCCGCGCCTTCCTTGTAGGCCCAATGCGCCGCAGCCCCGTGCTCGGAGATGTCGTGCATCTCCTCGGTGCGGATCTGGACCTCGATGCGGTTGCCGCGCGGGCCGTGCAAGCCGGTGTGCAGCGAACTGTAGCCGTTGGGCTTGGGGACCGAGATGTAGTCCTTGAACCGGTTGGGCACCGTGCGATAGCGGCCATGCAGGGCGCCCAGCGCGGCGTAGCAGCTCTGTATGCTGTCGACCACGACACGGAACGCCATGATGTCCGACAGTTGCTCGAAGGAGACGTTCTTGCTGCGCATCTTGCGCCAGATCGAGTACGGCGTCTTCTCGCGGCCGGTCACCTCGGCCTCGATGCCGGCTTCCTTCAGGGCCGAACGCAGCTCCTCGCAGATGTCGGGCACCAGGGTGCGGCCGTGCTCGCGCAGGAACTGCAGGCGGTTGACCACCGACTCGCGGCCCTCCGGATTGAGCTCCGCGAAGGCCATGTCCTCGAGCTGCTCCTTGACGTGCTCCATGCCGATGCGCGAGGCCAGCGGCGCATAGATGTCCATGGTCTCGCGCGCGATGCGGCGGCGCTTGTCGGGATCCTTGATGAACCGCAGGGTCTGCATGTTGTGCAGCCGGTCGGCGAGCTTTACCAGCAGCACGCGGATGTCGTCGGACATGGCCACAACGAGCTTGCGGAAATTCTCCGCATGCTTGGTGTCGTCCGACTGCAATTGCAGGCGTGACAGCTTGGTGACGCCATCGACCAGCTTGGCGATCTGCGGGCCGAACAGCTGCTCGATCTCTTCCAGGGTGGCGTCGGTGTCCTCGACGGTGTCGTGCAGCAGGCCGGTCACGATCGAGGCCGAGTCCAGGCGCATGTCGGCCAGCAGGCCGGCCACCTCAACAGGGTGCGAAAAATAAGGATCGCCCGATGCCCGCGTCTGGGCACCGTGCTTGCGCAGCCCATAGACGTAGGCGCGATTCAGCAGATCCTCGTCCGCCTTGGAATCGTAGGATTTGACCCTCTCGACCAGCTCGAACTGCCGAATCATGCGCTGCGATGCCCTCCGGCTTCAATATAACCATCGAAACATGTCGCCGCCATGGCATAGCCGTCATGATCCTTTGCCGCCACGCTTGCGGCCTTGTCGTTCGACACGGTTATCCCCCTGTTCGGCCAGCTGTTCGAGCGCGGCATCGCGCGCATTGCGGATGTAGGCCGCCATGTGCTCCGCGGCCGCCGCCGCATCGCGCCGCGCGACGGCGTCGAGGATGGCCGTGACCTCGCCGATGCTGGCCGCGAGGCGGCCCGGCTGCGCCATCGCCTTGACCCGCAGCCAATTGATGCGCGCGTGGAGCTGGCTCAGGATGTCACGGGCGATGTCGTGGCGCACGACCGCCATCAGGTGCTCGTTGAACCGGCGCATCAGATTGATGATCTGCACCACGTCGCGTTTTGCGGCCACGCGCTTCACATCCTCGAAAATCGCCTGCAGCGCGGCGATGTCGCGCTCGCTCGCCATCTCAGTGAAGCGGCGGATCAGCAAGGCTTCGAAGATACCGCGGACCTCGTAGATCTCGGCGGCCTGCTTGCTGGTCAGCGTGGTAACCGTCGGGCCCCGCCGTGGCACGACGTCGATCAGCTGCTCCGCCTCCAGGCGCCGGATCACTTCCCGTACCGAGGCGCGGCTGACGCCCATGGCAGCGCAGAGCTCGCGCTCGATCAACCGTGCCCCCGGTGCGATCTCGCCGGAAATGATCGCGTCCCGCAGCTGATGGAGCGCCCGTTCGCGCACAAGGACCGGCGGCCCCACCCGCCGCAGCTTGCCAATGACCATGGTCGCCTTGTTGCACCTCCGAGCCGGCTTTCTACGGTGTTTTCCCAATTCACGGCGAAAGGCAATGCTTTTGCGGGGGCGGACGGCCGTCCGCCCCGAGCATTGACTCGCCGCGACAGGCTTGTCTATTTTTTGTCTGACAAGCAGACAGACTACCTGAATCGCAAGGGACTTGCCGGCGCCGGCAGGTGTGCACGCCAGGCGTGCGCCGCCCCGGCTCAACGACACCGACGCAGGGGGTAGCCGATGGCGCAAGCAGCAGCCGATGTCCCCGGGATGGGGATGGCTCCATCCGACCTGGAGCGGGCCCGGCGACGGGCGATCATCTCGTGCGCGGTCGGCAACTTCGTCGAGTTGTTCGATTTCCTCATCTTCGGGCTGTTCGCGGCCCAGATCGCCGCCAATTTCTTTCCCACCGGCGATCCGGTCATCTCCCTGCTTTCCGCCTTCGCGACCTACGGTGTCGGCTTCATCATGCGCCCGGTCGGCGCCATCGTGATCGGTGCGTACGGCGATCGCAAAGGACGCAAGGCGGCGCTGGTCCTGACGGTCGGCCTCATGGCGACGGCGACCGCGGTCACCGGGCTCATTCCGCCCTATTCCTGGATCGGCATCTGGGCCCCGATCCTGCTCGTGCTGTGCCGGCTGGTGCAGGGCTTCTCGACGGGTGGCGAATGGGGTGGCGCGGCGGCGTTCCTGGTCGAGTATGCGCCGCCGGGCAAGCGGGGATTCATCGGCAGCCTGCAGCAGTTCAGCGTCGGCCTCGGCCTGATCGCGGGCACGCTGGCGGCCGCCATCCTCAATTCGACCCTCGACAAGGAGACCATGATCGCCTGGGGCTGGCGCATTCCGTTCATCATCGGTTTTGTCCTGGCCCCGATCGGGCTCTATCTGCGCGCCCGCGTCGCCGAAACGCCAGCCTTCGACCGCACGGTGGCGGCAGCGCAGGTCGCCACGTCCCCGGTGCGCGACAGCCTGACCCTGTACCTGCGCCCTGTGCTCGCCGCTTTCGGCATCGCCGTCGTCGGCACGGTCGGCAACTACACCTTCAACATCTTCATGCCGAGTTTCGCCACGAGCCAGCTCGGCATTCCGGCCGGCACGGCCTACTATTCGACGGCCATCGCCGCGGTTGTGCTTACGGTGTTCACGCCGGTGATGGGTGCCCTGTCCGACAGAATTGGCCGCAAGCCGGTGCTGCTGACCTCGGCGCTTGCCTATCTGTTTGTTTCCTATCCCCTGTTCCTGCTCGTCGCCGGGACCAGGGACGGGATCGGCCTGATGTTGACGCAGTCGGCCTCGGCCTTTTTCCTCGCCATGTACGCGGGACCGCTCTGTGCGGTCCTGAGCGAGCTGTTCCCCACCAGGATCCGCTACACGGCACTGTCGATCGGCTACAGTCTGGCGGTGACGATCTTCGGCGGATTCGCGCCGTTCATCGCGACCTTCCTGATTCGGGAGACGGCCAGCCCGGTATCCCCCGCCTTCTTCGTTGTCGGCTCAGCCCTGATCAGCGTCGTCACGCTGCTTCTCATCAAGGACCGCACGAATGCGCCACTCGATTGAGCATGAAACGCCGGCGGCGAAAGCCGTCGAGGATGTCCCTGCCGCATGCGATCCCGTCACGCTCGAGATCGTGCGCGGCGCCATCCGGGCCGCGCAGTCGGAGATGGAGGCGCTGATCGAGCGCACGGCGATCTCAGCCTTCATCCGCGAGAAGAAGGATTTCTACACCGGGCTGTTCGACGGCGACGGCGTCATGGCGGTCGGCTCCAACGTGCCGGTCTTCGGCGACATGACGGGCCCGGTGTTCCAGAGCTTTCCATCGCAGACGATGCGGCCGGGCGACGTCTATTGGTACAACGACTGCTACGCCTCGCGTGGCGCGATCTCCCATTCCAACGACCAGGTCCTGCTGGCGCCCGTATTTCGCGACGGGCGGCGCAGCGCTTTCGTGATGGCGTGGGCGCATTTCGCCGACATCGGCGGCCTGCGCGCCGGCTCGATCAGCCCCGAGGCCACCGACATCTTCCAGGAAGGCATCATTATCCCGCCGACGAAACTGATCGACGCGGGCCAGACCAACGATGCGGCGCTGGGTATCTTTCACCGCAACACGCGTTTTCCCGCCGAAAGCCTGGGCGACATGCGCGCACTGATGGCGAGCGTGCGGCTGGGCGTGAGCCGCGTCGAGGAGATCCTGGCCCGCTTCGGCGCCGACGTGTTTGCCGATGCGCTGTGCCAGCTCGTCGCCCGTTCGCGCCAACTCGTCCGCGGCGAGCTGGCAAAGACTTTCGACTACGGCACGTACCGCTTCACGGACGCGATCGACTCCGATGGCCACAGCAATGGCCCGTTTTACATCCGGCTCGGCCTGACGCGCGAGCACGGCCCCGACGGCGAGGATCGCTTTGTGCTGGACGCGACCGCGACGGACGATCAATCGCCCGGGCCGGTCAATTTCCTCATGAATCCCGGCGTGCCCGGCATGGCGCTCGGCCTCTACTACCTCGGTGGCGATCCGACGCATGTGTGCAACGCGGGCGGACCGCTGGCCCTCGATGACGTCCGGCTGCGTGAAGGCTCGCTGTTGTGGCCGCGCTTCCCGGCACCGCTCGGCATGCGCGGCCTCACCATGATGCGTGTGCTCGCGGCACTGAACGGCCTCATCAATGTCGCCGGCGGCGGCGCACCCGCCGCGCACTCGGCTTACGTGATCACCCTGATGCGGGGCACTTTCCGCAACGACGCCGGCGAGATCGAGCCGTTTCTGCTCGCCGACGGTATCGGCGTCGGCTATGGCGCGCGCGCGTTCGCCGACGGCACCGACGCGGTCTATTTCGTCGCCCAGGAGAACTACCCGGTCGAGTTCCTCGAGCTCGGCTATCCGGTACGGCTGCGCGCCTACGGCATCGTTCCGGATTCAGGTGGCCCGGGCCGCTATCGCGGCGGCTGCGGCATCGTGCGCGAGTATGAGATCCTGGCCGAAGAGGCGGTGCTCGCGCTGCGCATCGACAGCGTGAAGAATCCGCCGTGGGGCATCGCGGGCGGCATGGCCGGCGGATCCGGCCGGGTCATCCTCAATCCCGGCACACCACAGGAGCAAACGCTGGCACCGCTCTCCGACGGCAATCGTCTGAAACACGGCGACGTACTGCGGATCGAGACGGGCGGCGGCGGCGGATACGGCCATCCGTTCGATCGCCCCGCCGAAGCCGTGCTCGAAGACGTGGTCGGCGGGTTCGTCAGCATCGATGCGGCGCGCGCACACTATGGCGTGGTGATCGCGGACGACACCATCGATCGCGACGCCACCGCGGTTCTGCGAGCCCGGCGTCCGGCCGTGAAAGGCTTTCATCGCAACGGATATGTCGATGCCCTCGTCTGAGTCCGCACTTGCCATCGCCGTCGATATCGGCGGCACCTTCACGGATATCGCGCTGCACGACACCGCCAGCGGCCGGATCTGGCGGGCCAAGACCCCCAGCATACCGGCCGACCCGTCACAGGCCTTCCTGACCGGGATCCGCCTGGCGCTGCAGGAGGCCGGCCGCGAAGCCCCCGCGTTGGCGCGGGTCCTGCACGGCACCACTGTCGCCACCAACATGATCCTGGAGGACAAGGGCGCACGGGCTGCCCTCGTGACCACGGCAGGTTTCCGCCATGTGCTCGCGATCGGCCGCCAGGACATCCCCCGCCGCGCGAACCTCTATACCTGGGTGAAGCCGGCGCGGCCGGTGCCGGCCTCACGGGTGTTCGAAGTCGCCGAGCGCATCGGCCCGGGCGGTACGGTCCTTGAGCCGCTCGACGAGCAGAGCGTGTATGCGGCGGCCGAGGCATGCCGTCGTCTTGCCGTCGAGGCGGTCGCGGTCTGCCTGCTGCACTCCTTCGCCAATCCGGCCCACGAGCAACGGGTCGCCGCGATCCTGCGCGAGGTCCTGCCTGATGTGGCTGTCACGGCCTCCGTCGACGTCTTGCCCGTCGCGCGCGAATACGAGCGCTCGCTGGCGACCGTGCTCAATGCCGTCGTCATGCCCGGCGTATCGACCTACGTCTCGCGCCTCCAGCAGCGGCTCGTCGCCGAGCGCGTGCCGGCGCCGCTCCTGCTGATGCAGTCCAACGGCGGTGTCGCCGGCGCCGATACGATCCGCCGTGTCCCGGCGCTCACGGCACTCTCCGGCCCCGCCGCCGGCGTCATCGGCGCACGCGATGCGGCGCTCGCCTGCGGCATCACCAATCTCATCACCGCCGACATCGGTGGTACGAGCGCGGACATCTGCCTGGTCAAGGATGGGCACATCGAGCTCACCCAGCAGGGCAATGTCGGCGAGTGGCCCTTGCCGCTGCCGATGGTCGACATGGTGACCATTGGTGCGGGCGGCGGTTCAATCGCACGCGTCGCGCAGGGCACGCTGGCGGTCGGACCTCAAAGCGCCGGCGCCGAGCCCGGACCTGCCGCCTATGGCCGCGGCGGTGCGCACGCCACGGTGACCGACGCCCACGTCGTGCTCGGGCACCTTCCGGCGCGGCTGCTCGGCGGGCGTATGCCGCTCGACGTCTCGGCCGCGCAAGCCGCCATCGGCCGGCACATCGCCGAGCCGCTAGGCCTGTCACCCGAAGAGGCGGCGCGTGGTGTCCTCGCGATCATCAACAGCCATATGGTCGGCGCCCTGCGGGTCGTTTCGGTTGAGCGCGGGCATGATCCGCGTGATTTCACCCTGGTCCCGTTTGGCGGTGCCGGTCCCTTGCATGGTTGCGCCCTGGCGGCCTTGCTCGGGATTGGACGTGTCCTGGTCCCGCCCGCACCCGGCGTCCTGTGTGCGGATGGGCTGCTGGCCGCGGACCTGAAGGCCGAATTCAGCCGTACCTTGCCCAAGGCCGGCCCGGTGGACGCCGCGGCGGCCGAGAGGATCTTTGCCGAACTCGCGCGGCAGGCCGACGATTGGTTCGCAGCCGAGGGCGTGGCGCTGGCCGACCGCAGCCAGCAGCGGGTGGCCCTGATGCGCTACCAAGGCCAGGGCCGTGAGGTCGTGGTCGGCTGGCCCGGCACGAAGGACGCGGCCGAGACGGCGTTCGGGCGCGCGCATGCCGGCCTCTACGGCTTCACCCTCGACGCCCCGATCGAACTCGTGACGGTCCGGATCGAGGCGGTGGGCAAAATGCCCGAACCGCCGCGGCCGGTGCTGTCGCCGGGCTCCGGCATGAAGGCGCAGGACCGCCAGAGGGTGCATTTCGCCGGCGGAACAATCGACGTCCCGCTTTTCGACCGTGCGGGTTTCGGTGCCGGGGACCGGCTCACCGGACCCGCGATTATCACCCAGCTCGATGCCACCACCCTCGTCCCGCCCGGCTGGGCCGGGACCGTGTGCGAGTCAGGTGCCCTGCTCCTCGAATTTCGCGCCGGCGCCGTCGGTGCCTGAAATGCACAAGCGCCGGACGGCAGGGCCGACCGGCGCTTGGAGGGAAGCGATACGGCCTTACGGCTGGTCCGTATCGTCGTAGTCTTCGGCCGGCAGCGGGCGCGGTTGAGACGCTTCGGCGCCCTGCTGGGCCAGGGTCGCGGCCAGATGCTCTTCCAGTTCCAGCATCTCGTTGCCCTCTTCGGGCTTGTCGACCTCGCCTTCCTTCTGCAGGCCCTTCACGATCTTCTCGTGCAGGACCTCGAGATCCAGCTTCTGATCCGCGATCTCGCGCAAGGCCACGACCGGATTCTTGTCGCGGTCGCGGTCGATCAGCAGAGGCTCACCGGACGAGATGTTGCGGGCGCGCTGGGCCGCCAGCATCACCAGATCGAAACGGTTGGGAACCTGCAGAATGCAGTCCTCGACGGTTACGCGGGCCATGGGGCACTCCGGAAACGGGGGAAAGGGTGGATACAGGCGTCGCCATAAAAATGCAAGGACACCCGCCCATCTTCGGGTCAGTCACCCACCGGCGCTATCTTCTGCTCTGCCGGCAATCGGGCGATCAGGGTGGTGATCGCTTCGTGCAAAATGGGGTGCTGCCACGTCGGGGCAAGCTCGGCCAAGGGGAGAAGGACAAAAGCACGCTCATGAAGTCTTGGATGAGGTAAAATAACTAATTTATTGTTTTTATTTGATTTTAACTCACTTTCATAATCCAAAAGATCAAGATCGATCCATCGCGGCGCGTCGCGCTCGCCGCGAACACGCCCGAACAGCTCCTCGATGCGGTGCAGCGCTGCCAGTGTCGCTTCCGGACCCAGTCCGGTATGAACCTCCGCCACAGCGTTGACATACCAGGGCTGATCCGACACCGGCACAGGACTGGTGCGGTACCAGCGCGAGCGGCGCACGGGTGTGACCCCGACATCACCCAGGCAGACCAATGCCCGGCTCAAGGTCTGGATCGGGTTGCCATGACGCGGATGATCAAGATTGGCGCCCAATCCAATGAAGATAGACATGCTTCTGCGCTCCCTCACGGACGGCCCCGTGATCAATGTCGATCAGGGCAAAAAAGCGAGCGTTTTCAGCAGGTTTCTGCCTTGCAGCCGGTCGCCGGCGTCAGTTACACTGATATCAGCCTCATGCAGCATTAAAACGCCGGTAATACCCTAGCCGGACTATCCATAAGTCCCCCTCGCATTAAGGAAAGCGACGATGAAAAGTCATTTTTACGCCGAGGAGCGGATCGCCCTCTTCATCGACGGCGCGAATCTCTATTCTGCTGCCCGGGCACTGGGCTTCGACATCGACTATCGCAAGCTCCTGAAGGTGTTCCGTGATCGTGGCCGGCTGGTCCGCGCCTACTATTACACGGCGCTGGTCGAGGACCAGGAGTACTCGCCCATCCGGCCGCTGGTCGATTGGCTGGACTATAACGGTTACACAATGGTGACCAAGCCGACCAAGGAATTCACCGACGCCATGGGCCGGCGCAAGATCAAGGGCAACATGGATATCGAGTTGGCCATCGATGTCCTGGAGATGGCCGAAAATCTCGACCACGTCGTGCTGTTCTCGGGCGATGGCGACTTCCGCCGCCTGGTCGAGGCGGTCCAGCGCAAGGGCCTGCGGGTTTCAGTGGTGAGCACCATCAAGTCGGCGCCGCCCATGGTGGCCGACGAACTGCGCCGGCAGGCCGACGAGTTTATCGAGCTCTCCGAGCTGGCGCCCCTGATCGCCCGCTCGCCCAGCGAGCGTCCAAGCCGGCAGGCCCCGTCGGGCGGCAGCCGCGACAATGACCTGGACGACGAACAGATGGTGCGGTCGGCCTGAGCCGGCGGGATACGCGACCGGCGCATGGCGCGCCGGTTCATGCTAGAGCGTGCGTTCCCCTGTTGGGAGTGCGCCGATCGTGCCGACGACTGCTTCAGCTGCCTCGACTGATGTTTTTGTGCCCCCGTCGCGGGACTGCGACGGCTGTCCACGGCTGGTCGAGTTCCGGCAGCGCCATCGCGCCGCCTTCGCCGACTGGCACAATGCGCCGGTGCCCTCCTTCGGACCGTTGGATGCCCGCCTGCTGATCGTCGGCCTGGCGCCAGGCCTGCGCGGCGCCAATCGCACCGGGCGGCCATTCACCGGCGACTACGCCGGCGACCTGTTGTACTCGACCCTCCTGGCGTTCGGCTTTGCCGAAGGCGTCTACCGCGCCGATCCCAACGACAGCCTGACGCTCAAGGATGCGCGCATCGCCAATGCGGTGCGCTGCGTGCCGCCCGAGAACAAGCCCCTGCCGGCCGAGTTCACCACGTGCCGGCCGTTCCTGCGCAGCGAGATCGCGGCGATGCCGAACCTGCGCGTCTTCGTGGCGCTGGGCAAAGGCGCGCACGACCAGGCGCTGCGGACCCTGGGCGTGAAGTCGCTGGCCCGCTATCCCTTCGTGCACGGCCGTCTGCATGAGCTGCCCGATGGCCGCGTGCTGGCCGACAGCTATCACTGCTCGCGCTACAACACCAATACCGGGCGGCTGACCGAAGCCATGTTCCACGACGTCTTCCGCGCCGTCGCCGACCGTCTGCGCCACGCCTGACCATGGCGGCCGATGATCCGCTGCTCACTGCCGCGCTGGCGCACCACCGCCAGCCGCATCGCGCCTATCACGACGACCGCCACGTTCTTGAGCTTCTCGCGCTGGCGCAAGCGCATGCGCCCGACCTGACAGAGGCCGAAAGGCTCGCCATCCTGTTCCATGATGCGGTCTATGTGCCGGGCGCGCCCAGCGGCACCAATGAAGCGCTGTCGGCATTGCTGATGCAGGCCACGGTGTTCGCCCTGGCCGAGGCTGGTGCCGTGGCCGCGCCTGACCCTACCGTCGTCGCGGATGCTGGCACCATCATCCGTGCCACCACCCATGCCGCGCCGCCGCCACCGCTGGCGGCGCGCATGTGCGATCTCGATCTGTGGCGCCTGGCTGCGCCCTGGGCGGAATTCGAGCGCCACGGTGCCGATATCCGCACCGAGTTCCGCTACCTCTACCCGTCCGACGACGCGTTCTGGACCGCGCGGCGCGGCTTCTACGGCACGATGCTGGAGAAACCCGCGATCTTCACCACGGCCTATTTCCGCGACCACTTCGAGGCACAGGCGCGCGACAATCTCCGCCGCGCGATCGCGGCCTAGTACGGCTGTCATCCCGAGCGTAGCGAGGGATCTCCTGCGATCGACGCATGGTGCGCAATTCGCAGGAGATCCCTCGCTACGCTCGGGATGACAGGTGTCATTCTAGCCGCCGGCCAGCGCTGTCTCGA
>DATEIF010000303.1:0-8192 GCA_035279205.1 Vineibacter sp. | reverse complement strand
GGCGGCGGGCATGCGACCTGAACGAACGCTATGTATTATATTCGTATTATGAGTACAATAGAGAAAAACTCATGAATCACCCTTGGGACGGTCGGTGTCGCGCCGTCCACCATCATTCGCTCCGACGAGCCTCAGCAGCACTCCGTGCCGCGCGGTCCTACGCGTCGTGCATCGTCTGCATCAGGATCTTCCAGGCACCGTCACGCTTGTAGAGATTGTAGGAGTACGTGGTGTGCCAGATCGCGCGTTCCTCGGGATCCTTGTAGGCCCAGCGCAGCGTCGCAAGACCGCCGTTCACGCCCAGGCTTTGCCAGTCGAACGAGACGTAGTCGGTGTGAGTGTAGCCGCGGTCGCGGTATTGCTTGTCGAGTTCGGCGAACAACGCCGCCAGGTCCGCATGTGAGGCGTGTGCGCGCACGACGCCGGATCGCGCCGTGATACACGGTTCGGAATAGAACGTCGCGGCGATAGCGGGCTTTTTGGCGAACGTATCGCCGTAGGCGTCGAAGAAGGCCTTGATCTCGATTTCCAGTGATGAACGCCCATCCGGCATGAACGCCTCCCCACGTGACTCTGGCGAGGGAGGATGGCGCCTGCTCGCGATGGGAGACAGGTACTTTTTCTGGGGCTCGGCTTAGGCTGCCTTCGCCTCAAACTCAAGCGCGCCCAGTCGCTGGCACGCTTGTCATCCCGAGCGTAGCGAGGGATCTCCTGCGAACAACGCATGGTACGCCATTCGCGGGAGATCCCTCGCTGCGCTCGGGATGACAGTCCTTCTCGTCGTCCTGAGCGCAGCGAAGGACCCTGCGGTGCGTCGTTCAAAGAACGACGGCGCTGGTGATCATCAGTGCCGCCGGTATTTGATGCCGGCACCGCAAGATCCTTCGCTACGCTCAGGATGACGATGGCGGAGGAGCATCCTGCTTCTTCCTTGGCATACGACTCTGGCGGCACCGGCGGCCTGAACGTCGATCAGCCGTTGCGCGCCCGCTGTCCGAGCAGCACGGTCCTTGCCTCGCGCGTCATGGTGGGCTTGCCCTCGCGCAGTGCGTTGCCGACGCGAAAGCCTGTGTCGACGGCCGGCCGGGCGGCGATGGCGTCGAACCAGCGCCGCAGGTGCGGGAACGTGGCGAGGTCCTGATCGTGATGGCGCCACAGCCGGATCCAGGCCCAGCAGGCGATGTCGGCGATCGAGTAGTCGTCGGCGAGCCAGGCGCGGTCTTTCAATCGGGTATTCATCACGCCGTAGAGCCGATTGATCTCGTTCGTGAAGCGCTCGATCGCGTACGGGATGACTTCGGGTGCGTAGTCGCGAAAATGATGGACCTGGCCCGCCGTCGGACCCAGCGCCGCGATCTGCCAGGCGAGCCACTGATGGACGGTGTACCGCGCACGCAGCGAGGCCGGCAGCAAGCGGCCGTGCTTCTCGGCGAGATAAGCCATGATGGCCGCCGATTCGAACAGCGCGTAGGGCGGGCCGCCGTCGGCGGGCGCGTGATCGACGATGGCGGGGATCTTGTTGTTCGGGCTGATGGCCAGGAAGGTCGGGTCGAATTGGGCGCCCTTGCGAATGTCGACCGGCACCAGGTTGTAGGCTTCGCCGAGTTCCTCGAGCAGGATCGTGATCTTCCAGCCGTTGGGCGTCGGCCAGTAGTAGAGATCGATGGCCGCCGGCCCGTGCCGTCGTGGCGGCGAGGGTGCCGTCATATCCCGAACGCTTCGCCGCAGCCGGTCTCGCGCAGCAGCGCCGCGGTCTGCGCCCGCGCCTCGCCGGACAGCGCCTCGAATTCCTGGCGCAGCCAGCGCAGGCACTTGGCCTGGTAGCGAAACGGCGCCTGCTCGTAGGGCAATCCCAGCACCGAGAGCGATACCGTCTCCCGGCCGTGCTCGATGGCGGCTTCGTTGGCGAGCAGGAACGGCAGGTAGGTTTCACCGGCCAGGCGCAGCAGGTCCGTGGTGGCGCCGCTCAAGTCGTCGGTCGAGGCCGCCCAGGCGCCCTCGACGCCGGATGCCTCGTCGAGAGTCTGGATCCAGTCCAGGGTTGCCGGCGAGCGTTCGCGCATGATGGCGCCGGGCGTCGGATCGTTGCGGCAGGTGAACAGGGCACCGAACACGCCGAAGTCGCCGAGCGACGGGCGCGAGCCCAGCAGGAACGACGACGATGCGCGCAGATCGGTCATGGCATCGAGCACGCGGCGATAGACCTCGGCGATCAAGGGCGCGTTCTGGGGCGTACAGCCGACCAGGGGCATGCGCGAGATCTGGCGATCGCGGAAGGCGCGGGCTGCGGCCTCGATGCGGTCCTGAGGGACGCCGCCGCCCAGCACTTCGCTCATGACGAGCCGGTTGGTGAAATTGCGATCGAGCTCGTTGGCCCAGCGATAGTGGAACGCGACCTTCAGCAGCCATTCATCGCCCATGTCCTCGAGCAGATGGGACAGAAAGGCCAGCCCCGGGTTGTCGGGAACGATGGACCGTTGCTTGTGCTGCCGTTCCAGCGTGTAGGCGATGACGGTGGAGTCGACGCGATAGGACTCGTCGCCGGGAAACCACACCACCGGGATGATCCGCGGTGTGACCTGCGCCAGCTCGGGACGCACGAGGTCAAGACCCGGCACCCAATCGAAGCTGGCCGGAATCCAGCTGAAGGGGATGTGGCGGTAGCGAAAGATGGCCCTGAGCTTGGCGGCGTAGGGCGATCCCAGCACGCCGTACAGACGATATCGGCTGTCCATGAAATGCGTCTCCCGCGGCCGCGTCCAGGCGGTGCCGGAGTCATTCTAAGGATTGGCGCCGGGTCTGCTTGCGGGCGCGGGCCAACCGATATCGCAAATACGACGATCGCGTGGTTGCTGAGCGGGAAAGGGGGCGCGTTATATCCCTCTCCCGCGCCGCGGGAGAGGGGTGGAGACCCTAGTGATGCAGGTCGTCGTCGGCGAAATACTGGCCGGGGGTCTGGCCGACGGTGCGCCGGAAGGCGTCGATGAAAGCACTGGGGCTGTTGTAGCCGACCTCGAGCGCGGCGGCGGTGACCGATTGCCGGGAACCCAGCAGCACCATGGCCGACATCAGCCGCAGCTGGCGCCGCCAGTGGGCGAAGGACACGCCGGTTTCCTTCACGAAGCGGCGGGTCAGCGTGCGGCTGCTGGCGCAGGCGATGTCGGCCCAGTCGTCCAGGGTCCGCGGATCGGCCGGATTCTCCTTCAGCGCGATGCAGATGCGCTGCAGCCGGACGTCCTTGGGCATCGGCAGGTTGACCGGCGCAGCGGTGCAGAGCTCCATCTCGTCGAAGATCAGCTCCGCGATGCGCTGGCGATGCGCGTCGGATTTGTACACCGAGGGCTGCTCGACGACGCGCAGGATCAGCTCGCGCAGCAGCGGGGTGACGCGCACCAGGCAGCAACTGTCGGGCAATGGCAGGCGGATGCCGGGCTGGACCAGGATGTTGCGCAGGGAAACGCCGGTCACCGGCGTGAACTTGTGCTCGACATGTTGCGGGACCCACAGCGCGCGCTGCGGCGGCACCACCCAGGACGCACCGCCGCTCTCGATGACCATGACGCCTTCGTGGGCGAACATGAGCTGGCCGCGCAGATGCCTGTGCGTCTCGACCACGGCGCCGGCCGGCACGTCCATCGCCAGCCCGACGATGGGATGGCGCGCCATGCCAGCCTCGATCTGCTCGATCTGCCTGGCCGAAAGGACGGTTCGTTCCATTGGTACGCCCTCCGAGCACCCGTGGGGTGGGACCTGTGAGCGTAGTGTGCGCCAGCCGCGTGTTCGAGCGTTATCTCTGCCGCCGTTCAGTCACCCTGCGCGTCGCCGAAGATCTGCCAGGACTCGCCGTCGAACCGCATCAGGTACAGCTGCTTGATGGGAACGTGGCTGTCGGCACTCGTGTTGAGGGTAACGCCGGGCAGAAGCATCGGCAGGGTTACGCCGCGCAGGCTCGCCGCCTGCCGGCGCACGTTCTCGGTCGTCAGGTCATCACCGCTGCGCCGCAGGACCTCGACCAGCGTCTGCGCCGACAGATAGCCATAGACGGCGAAGATGTCGGCCTTGTCGCCGCCGGGATAGTACTTGTCCATCCACGCCGACCACGCCTTGTAGCCCGGATCGTCGCGCCATTTCGGGTCCGTCGGGTCCTTCTGGAACTGGCTCGAGATGATGCCCTTGGCGCCGTCCAGACCGGCCGGACGCAGCACCGCGCCCACCGAGCTGGAGTAGTTGCTGAGAAACTGCAGCGGCTGCCAGCCGAGGTCGCGCGCCTTGCGGATCGCCTGCGCGGCGAACTTGCCGCTGGCGGTATTGAAGAAGACGTCGGCGCCCGATGCCTTCAGGTCGATGATCTGCGAGTCCACGGTCGCATCGGTGGTGGCGTAGCTCACCTCGCGGACGATCATGTGCTGCGCCGCCGGGCCCAGGCCCTCCTTCAGGCCCTTGAGATTGTCCTTACCGACGTCGTCGTCCTGATAGAGGATGGCGATGCGTGCCTTGGGTTTCTCCTTCAGGAGGAACCGCACATACGCCTTCATTTCGGCGTTGTAGTTGGGCTGCCAGCCGAACGTCCAGGGATAGGCGCTCGGGCTGTCCCACTGGGTCGCGCCGCCGGTCGGGAAGAGGTGCGGGATCTTCTTGGCGTTCAGGTACTTCCTGATCACCGCGTTGGTCGGCGTCCCGAACGTGCCGAAGATGGCCAGGACCTTGTCCTGCTCGACCAGTCGGCGCGTCTGCTCCACGGCCTTGGGCGGGCTGTAGCCGTCATCCAGCGAGATCAGCTCGATCTTGCGACCGTTGACGCCGCCCTCGGCGTTCAGCATCGCGAAGTAGGCGAGCTCGGCCTTGCCGATGACGCCATACGACGACGCCGGACCGCTGTAGGGCATCGTCTGGCCGATCTTGATCTCGGTATCGCTGGCGCCCGGGCTGTAGCGCTTCTGCGCCATGGCCTGGGTGCCGGCGCCCAACAGCGCGAGCATCGGTGCAAGCCGCAGCAAGGGCCGAATGCCGGTCATGGAATGCCTCCCGCGCGGCCTGCGGCCGACGGCAGCCGAGGTCGCGATTTGCTTGCCGGGATCATAGAGGCACGCGCCCGCCGGTGCTCTTGGTCGCGGGCCAACCGATATCGGGAAAAGGACAAGTCCCTCTGCGGCCGTCCCGGCAGATGTCCGGTGCAAGGTACCGATTGGCCCGCAGCCGGGAGAGCCGGCGTCCGGCGTCTCCTATCATCCTCTGGAAACGCGCCGCAAACGCCGGAGGGGTACTGCCGTCATGGTCAGCCAAGCCGTTCATTTTCCCACGACCTATGCCGACATGATGGTGTCTGGCCTCGACCGGTTCCCCGATCGCGTGGCTCTGATCGACGGTGCCGAGCGCGTGACGTACCGCGACCTCAAGGCGCGGGTCAGCCAGACGGGCCAGGCGTTGCAGCGGCTGGGGCTGCGCCGCGGCGACGGCCTGGCCCAGCTGTCGAACAATCGGATCGCCGCGGTGGTGACCCAGCTGGCGGCCTACCTGCTGGGCCTGCGCTACACGCCGCTGCACCCGCTGGGATCACCGGATGACCATGCCTACATCCTGCAGGACAGCGGTACCACGGCCTTTGTCTACGATCCGGCGACCTTCGAGGCCCACGTGCAGAAGCTGCTCGCCCAGGGCGGCCGGCCCACGCACGTCCTGGCGCACGGGCCCGGCACCGCCGCGATCGACCTCGCGGCCGAAGCCCGCCGCCACCCGCAGGCCGAACTGATCGTCCAGGCTCAGCCTGATGATGTCGTCGCCCTGCTCTATACCGGCGGCACGAGCGGCCGTTCGAAGGGCGTGACCCTGTCGAACCGGGCCATGATCATGAATGTGTTCCTAACGTTGACGGAGTGGGAGTGGCCGACATCCATCCGGTTCCTGTGCAGCACGCCGATTACGCATGCGACCGGCTGCATGCTGGTGCCGATCTTCCTGCGCGGTGGAACGGTGGTGCTGCAGTCGGGTTTCCATGCCGGCGATTTTCTGTCGGCGATCGAAGCACACCGGATCACCGCGACGTTCCTGGTGCCGACGATGATCTACGGGCTGATCGAGGAGCAGGAGCGCCAACGACGCGACGTCTCGAGCCTGGAGACGGTCATCTACGGCGGCGCACCGATCTCGCCCGCCCGGCTCGCGGAGGCGATCGCGACGTTCGGCCCCATCTTCCAGCAGATCTACTCCCAGTCGGAAGCACCGAACTGCGCCACCGTGCTGCGCAAGAGCGAGCACGATACGGCCAAGCCGGGGCGCCTGGCGTCCTGCGGTCGGCCCATCGCCGGCATCACGGTGGCGATCCTCGATGACCAGGGCCAACCGGTCCCGCGCGGCGAGGTCGGGGAGATCTGCTTCCGCGGGCCGTCCCTGATGGAAGGCTACTGGCAGAAAGCACAGGAGACAGCGGACGCGTTCAGCGGCGGCTGGCTGCATACCGGCGATCTCGCCCACCAGGACGACGAGGGCTTCTTCCACATCGTCGATCGCCGCAAGGACATGATCGTGACCGGCGGCTTCAACATCTATCCGCGGGAGATCGAGGACGTGCTGACGGCGCATCCGGCCGTCGCCGCGGCGGCGGTGATCGGGGTGCCCGACGGCAAGTGGGGAGAGGCCGTGAAGGCCGTCGTCGTCAAGCGGCAGGACGCCGGCGTCAGCGACCGCGACCTGATCGCCTTCGTCAAGGAGAAGAAGGGATCGGTGGCGGCACCGAAATCGGTGGACTTCGTGCCTCAGCTGCCGACGACGTCGCTGGGCAAGCCGGACAAGAAGGCGATCCGTGCCCGCTACTGGCGCGACCAGCAGCGGCAGGTCAATTGACGGTGTCGACGGCGCCGGCTTTGGCTTCATGGTGAGCTTGTCGAAGCATGACGCTGCTCGCCATTTCCGGCCGTCTTCCGAGGCTGCGCGTGCGCCGCCAGACGCGCTATGCTGGCGCGCATGACCCGCAGCAGACTCGACATCGCCATCATCGGTGCCGGCATGGGTGGCCTTACGGCCGCCGCGGCGTTGCGCAAGGCTGGCATCGCCGTCACGGTCTACGAGCAGGCCCGGCAGTTCACGCGGCTGGGGGCTGGCATCCAGATCGGCTGCAACGCCATGCATGTGCTGCGCGGGCTGGGACTGGAAGCGCGGCTGCGTGCCGAGACGTTCTATCCGCGCTCATGGAACAACCGGGACTGGAGCACCGGCGCGGTGCTGTTCGACATGCTCTTCGGCCAGCAGGCCGAGGCAAAATACGGCGCGCCCTATCTGCTGGCTCATCGCGGCGATCTGCACGCGGCGCTGGCGAGCCTGGTGCCGGCCGAGTGCCTGCGGCTGGAGCATCGGCTGGTCGGGCTGGAGCCGCGGGCGAGCGGCGGCGTGCGTCTGGCCTTCGCCAACGGCAGCAGCGTCGAGGCCGATGCCGTGGTGGGCGCCGACGGTGTCAATTCGATCGTGCGCCACGTGCTGTTCGGCGCATCCGAGCCGCACTTCACGGGCCGCATGGCCTATCGCACCGTCTTTCCCGCGCAGCTGCTGCAGGGCGTCGTCATCGACGAGTGCGTGAAGTGGTGGGGCGAGGATCGCCACATCGTCATGTATCCGGTGAAGCCCGACCGCAGCGAAGTCTATTTCGTCACCAGCCAGCCCGAGCAGGCGTTCAGTACCGAATCGTGGTCGGCCGAAGGTGATGTCGAGGTGCTGCGCGCGGCGTTTGCCGGCTTCCATCCGACGGTGCGCGGTGTTCTCGCGGCCTGCCCGTCCGTGCACAAGCGCATCCTGGTCGATCGCGAGCCGCTTCAGCAATGGGGCGAGGGCAGCGTCGTGTTGCTGGGCGATTCCTGCCATCCCATGACGCCGTACATGGCGCAGGGCGCCGCCATGGCGATCGAAGACGCGGCCATCCTGGCCCGCTGCCTGGACGGGGTCGAGCGCGAAGGCATCGCGGCCGCACTGGCGCGCTACGTGGCGACGCGCCGGGACCGCACGGCACAGGTGCAGCGCACGTCACGCCAGAATCGCTGGGGCAAGGGGGCGACCGATCCCGATTGGGTCTACAGCTACAACGCCTGGACGGCACCGCTGGTGGACTGCTGAAAGGCAACGCACGGTGGTGCGAACGAACGCTGGGGGCGCGCCACTCCGTGGCGCGTCTTCGTCTCGATCAGCACATGACGCGCCACGGAGTG
>DATEIF010000302.1:0-25486 GCA_035279205.1 Vineibacter sp. | reverse complement strand
TGCGACTTCACAAGCTTCAGTCCCACGGGCACGGCACCGTCACCGAACAGTCGCTTGCCCTTGCCGAGCACCAGCGGGAAGATCAGCATGCTCAGCTCGTCGACCAGGCCCGCCGTCCATAGGGTCTGCAGCAGGTTGCTCGATCCCTGAACGAGGAGGTCGGGGCCGTTGTCTCCCTTCAGCGCCGTCAGCGATGCGACGATGTCCTCGCTCAGGAGCTGACTGTTCTGCCACGTGAGCTTCGGCTTGGCGCGCGACGCGACATATTTCGTCACCCGGTTGAAGGCCTGGGCGATCGGATCGTTCGGGTCACCGACATAGGGCCAGTGCGCCGCGAAGATGTCGTAGGTCTTGCGGCCCAGCAGCAAATCGAAGGGCCGGCCGAAGATGGCGCCCAGGGAAGCGCCAAGCGCCTCGTCGAAGTAGGGAGCGGTCCAGCCACCCAGCGTGAAGCCGCCGGTCGGGTCTTCGTGCGGGCCGCCGGGCGCCTGCATGACACCGTCGAGGCTGGCGAAGGTGGCAACAATGATCCTGCGCATAACGATCTCCTGGCGAGCTGTCATGGCCCGAGGACGTATCGCGATGCGTCATGCCGACAGGACCTGCCGGCTTTTTGTCAGCGCACAGCCGGCGCGGCAGCTACGCCGACAGCGGGGCGAGATCGCCCAGGAGTGTCGGAATGAACTCGGCGACGGTCGGGTGTATATGCACAGCGCGTTGCAGGACGGTGTAGGGCGCCTTGGCGTACATGGTGTCGAGCACGCAATGGATCGCTTCGTCGCCGCTCGTGCCGAGGAACGCGGCGCCGAGAATCTGCTTCGAGTCGGCGTCGACCAGCACTTTCATGAAACCCTCGGTCTCACTCTTTTCAAAGGCGCGCGAGACATCCTCCATCGCGATCTTGCCGATGAGCGCCGGGCGGCCGCTGCGGCGAACGTCTGCCTCGCTCATGCCGACGCGGCCCAGCGGCGGGTCGGTATAGAGGGCATAGGCGGGGATGCGATCGCTCAGGCGGCGGTGGTCGCCATCGAGGAGGTTGGCCGACACGATCTCGAAGTCGTTCCAGGACGTGTGCGTGAAGGCACCACGCCCGTTGCAGTCGCCCAGTGCCCAGATGCCGGGCACGTTGGTGCGCAGCGCGTCGTCGACCTCGATGTAGCCGCGCTTGTCCACGGTCACGCCGGCGCGGTCGAGCCCCAGGTCGTCCGTGTTGGGCCGCCGTCCGGTCGCGACCAGCAGATGGGAGCCTTTGACCTCGCGTGCGCCCTGGTCGCAATCCAGCGTCATGACGATCTCGCCGTCGCGCTTGGCAAGGCTGAGACATGTGGCGTTGGTGCGGATCTCGACACCTTCGCGGCCCAGGAACGCCGCGACGGCTTCGGAGACGTCTTCATCCTCGCGGGCGATAAGGCGCGGCCCGACTTCGACGATGGTGACCTCGCTGCCGAAGCGGCGATACATCTGTCCGAACTCGAGCCCGATGTAGCTGCCGCCCAGCACCAGCAGATGACGCGGCAGGAAGTCGACATCCATCATCGAACTGTTGGTCAGATAGTCGATCTGATCGATGCCGGCGATCGCGGGCACCGCGGCGCGGCCGCCGACATTGATGAAGATCTTGTCGGCGCTCAGGATCTCGCTGCCGACCTCGACCTCGTGCGGCGAGCGAAAGCGCGCATGGCCCTCGTAGACGGTGCCGTTCTCGAGGCGCTTCATCGATCGCTCGACGCCTTTGTTGGAGAGGCCGGCAACATGGTCCTTGCGCGCCTTGATGCGCTTCATGTCGACCTTGATGTCGCCGCCGACGGTAAAGCCGTAGTCGGCACCGCGCCGCGCCATGTGCACGGCATAGGCACTGGCGACCAGCGTCTTGGTGGGCGTGCATCCGGTATTGACGCAGGTACCGCCGAAACGACCACGCTCGATGATCGCCACTTTCATGCCCGAGCCCGCCAAGCGGCGTGCCAGCGCCGGTCCGGCCTGCCCGGTCCCGATGATGATCGCGTCATAGGTCGTCATGCCGCTCTCCCGAAGTGCGTGTGGTCGTCGCCCAAGACGGCATCAAAGTCTGGCGTTGTGTATCAGCGCTCCTTGTTGTCGTCGTGCAAGCGTCCCGCCCGGCCTCACGCCGGCGTGGCGACCCGCTTCAGATTCTCGACGAACCAGCGCGCCAGGCCGGTCATGCGGGCGTCCTCGTGCTGCTGGCCCATGAGCTGCACGCCGACCGGCATGCCCCCGACGCTCATCAGCGGGGCTGTCACAACAGGTGCGAACAGCATCGAGGAGGGCGCATTGAACACAAAGTCGCCGGTCGGACGCGGTGCCAGTGGCTGACCCGGCACGTCGCCCGACCAGATCGGCGCCGGACCGGGGCAGGCCAGCGTGATCGCCGCATCGGCCAGCGACGCCGCGGCCACATGGGCAAGCTGCGCCTGCTGGCGGGCGAGGAGGTTGATGCGATAGTCGTCCGGCGTCATGGCCTCGGCCTTCGCCAGCGTTGCCTTGGCGCGAACGCTGAGGCCAGCGGGTGCGGCATCGAGCATGCCGCGCTGGTACCAGCGGTTCTCCCAGCTGGTGATGCCGTTGCAGACGGCGCGCCCGTTGGCGACCGCCCGCTCCAGCGCCTCGACGAGCGGATGGTCGGCGCGACGGATCAGGGTGACGCCGGCCGCCTCGAGCTGGCGCAGCACCTGGGCGAAGCCCGCCTTGGTCGCCGCATCGACCTCGGGCCAGCCCTCGGTCTCGAGCACGATCAGCCGGTTGGGCTTGATCGCGGCGGGCAGAGAGTCGGGACCCATCAGGCCGATCGCGCCGCGGTCGCCGCCGCAGCGCTTGGCCACCTCGATCGCGACCTGCCACATGTCCTCGAGGCAGCCGGCATGCGGGCCATGCGTGCTCTGGCTGGTGGCGAGCCGCTCGCCGCGATTGATGCCGCCCTGCGTGGGCTTGAGCGCGACGTTCCCGCAATATGCGGCCGGCCGGATGATCGAGCCGCCGACCTGGGTCCCGATCGCGACCGGCACCATGTTGGCGCCCACGGCCGCCGCGGAGCCCGAGGACGAGCCGCCCGGGGTGCGCTTGGGATCGAACGGATTGGTGGTTGGCCCCGGGTGCGAGCCGCCGAGTTCCGCTGTCACCGTCTTGGCGAGGATCACCGCGCCGGCCTGGCGCAGTGCCCAGACCGCCGCGTTGTCGCGCTTGGGAAAGTTGCCCTTCATTGCCGCGCAGCCCATCTCGGTGGGCATGTCCTTGGTCTCGAGCAGATCCTTGATGGCGATGGGCATGCCGTCGATCGACGACAGGGGCTTGCCCGCTTTCCAGCGCGCGGCGCTGGCATCGGCGGCGGCGCGCGCACCCGTCTCGTTCATGGCGGTGAGCGCTTTCACCACCGGCTCGCGTTGCGCGATGGTTTCAAGGCAACGCTCCAGGTAAGCGCGCGGGTTGTCACCGCCGTTGGTGAAGCGGCTGGCTGCATCATGGAAGGTGAGCGGCTTGTAGTCGGCGTAAGTGGTCATGTCCGGTACCCTAGCACGAGTTGTGACCCTGATTGCCACCGGTGCTGCCCGTCAGTTTTCCTCGCGGTCGTAGTAGTCGACGGTATTCTCGGCCCGGAACAGTTTGCGAAGCACGCGCTGGCCGCGCTTGCCCGCCACGATGGAGACCTTCTGGGAGTCGGGGTATTCGCACGTTTCGATATCGACAAGGGTCGAGAGCGACAGGTAGCGCATCGTCGTCGTGCCAGTGTTGATGATTTGATGAGCGACGTCCGGCCCGCCAGGAGGGCAGGCAATGACGTCGTGCTTGCGGATCGGGTAGCGCTGGTCGCCGAACCGCAGTTCGCCCTCGCCCTCAAGGATGAAGAACATCTCCTCTTCGCCATGATGACAATGGAAGGGACACTGTACCTTGCCCGGCGGCAGGACCGTCAGGTTGTAGCCGAGATGCTGGGCGCCGATGTGATCGCTGATCGTACCGCGGCTCGATGTGTAGCGTCCGTTCTCCTCCACGTCGTCGAACTGGACCTCATCAAGGTTCATGATGGGTTTCATCGTCGCTCTCCGTCGCTGGAACCACTGCTTCTGATCTCATAACATGACCTGAATGAACCGTTCATGTCGGTTCCGTGCCTCAGCGCGCGGGGGTGCTGCGTGCCGTCGCGATGGCGGTGACTCCTTTCCCAGGTCTGGATCGTTCTCACTGCAGCCAGACGCTGGTGTGAAGGAGGGACGATCATGATCACGGTATTCGGGCATCCGGCCAGCACGTGCACGCGCAAGGTACTCTGCACGCTGCATGAGATCGGCCAGCCGTTCGAGTTTCAACACGTCGATCTCGCCAGGGGTGAGCATCAGCAGCCGGCGCACCTGGCGCGCCAGCCTTTCGGCAGGGTGCCGGCCATCGACGATGACGGCTTCAGGCTCTACGAGTCGCGTGCGATCATCCGCTATCTCAACGACCGATATGGCGGCACGCTCGTCCCGGCCGACGTGCGCGATCGCGCCGCGATGGACCAATGGACCAGCGTCGAGTACGCGTATTTTTCCGCCGCGGCGATGACGCCTGTTCTGCACCACGTCGTGGGGCGTCCGCAGGACGAAGCCGTGCTCGCCGCAGCGAACACAACCATCGGGCAGACGCTCGATGTGCTTGAAGCCCATTTGGGCGTCGTGCCGTACTTCGCGGGCGCGCATTTCTCGCTTACCGACATCGTGTACCTGCCGTACCTCGACTACCTGATGGCCACGCCCCAGAAGGCCGCGGTGGCCGAGCGCGGCAACGTCATGGCGTGGTGGAGCCGCTGTTCCCAGCGACCGAGTTGGCGCAAGGCAGCCGGCCGCTAGCATCGCACCCGTGACTCGGAGGACACCATGAGCACCTTGTCCGGCCGGACCACCATCGTCGTCGGCGCAAGCCGCGGCCTGGGCCGCGGCATCGCGATGGCCTTCGCCGAAGCCGGCGCCCCGGTGATCGCCGTGTCGCGCACCCCAGCCACGTTTTCTGCTGTGCCCGACGGCGCCGGCTCCATCCAGCCGGAGATCGCCGATGCCGGCGATGCGACGGTGGCGGCCAGCCTTCTTGATCGCCATGAGCCCGCGGTTGTCGTTCTGGTGGCCGGCGCCAGCCCGCATATGCGGCCGTTGCAGCATCACACCTGGGACACGTTCTCTATTCACTGGCAAACCGATGTTCGGATCGCGTTCCACTGGCTGCGCGAGAGTCTGCTCAGGCCGCTGCGACCGGGCAGCAGGGTGGTCGTGGTCAGCAGCGGGGCGGCGTTGAACGGATCACCGCTCAGCGGCGGCTATGCCGGTGCCAAGGCCACCCAGCGCTTCATCACGGGGTATGCGCAGGACGAAGCTCAGCGCGCCGGCCTGGACATCACCTTCACGGCGGTGTTGCCGCGGTTCTCGCCGTCGACCGGCGTCGGCCAGCCGGCGGTCCAGGCCTACGCGGCGCGCGCGGGCACGTCCGTGGCGGCGTACCTCCAGCCCATGGGGCCGCTGGTCACCCCGGAAATCGCCGGCGCCACCCTGATCGAGCTGATACGGGCGGACGCTGCGACCGTCGCGCCCGCCTACCTGCTGACCGGCGCCGGGTTGCAGAAGCTACCTTGATCCGGCTGGCTGCCGCGTGGGATTGACTCCTTTTCCCTGCCTTGATCGTCTTGGCTGCATCCGAAGATGCCGGACGCAGAACCGATGAACGTCAACGACCCGGACCTGCTTCTCGCGCAGGCCAATGCCTTGCGCCCCGAGCTGCATCGCTATTGCGCGCGTCTCATGGGGTCGGTCATCGACGGCGAGGACGTCGTGCAGGACACCCTCGCGCGGGCGTTCGTGGCCCTGCAGGACCTGCAGGACGTGCCGTCGCTTCGGGCTTGGCTGTTCCGGATCGCCCACAATCGCGCGCTTGATCTGCTGCGCAGCCGGGCCGTGCGGGAGGCCGAACCGATCGAAGCCGCGTCCGATGTCGTCGACCCGGCCAGTCCTGATCCTGTGGAGACGCTGATGCGCCAGGAAGCGGTCAGGACTGCCGTGTCACGTTTTGCCGAGCTCCCCACCCCGCAGCGAAGTGTCGTCATCCTGAAGGACGTGCTGGGCGAGCCGCTGAAGGACATCGCCGCGCTGCTTGGCCTCACCGTCGATGCCGTGAAGGGCCATCTGGCGCGCGGGCGTGCGCGTTTGCGGGAGATCAATGCACGCAGCGGACCAGCGCCGGATACGCCACCGGTCTCGGCTGCGGTGGCGCGGTACGTGTCGCTCTTCAACAGTCGGGACTGGGACGGTCTGCGGTCGCTGCTGGCCGACGATGTGAAACTCATTCAATCCACGCACGCACTGCGCGCCGGTGTCGTGGACGTCGGCGCGTTCTTCACCATCTACGCCACGATCGAAGGCATATGGCTCGCCCCGGCGTGGCTCGAGGGCAGGGAGTTGATCGCGGTGTTCGAAAAACGCGGCGATCCGAAGCCCAGCTACTTCATGTGGCTGGCGTGGCACGACGGCCGGATCACCTTCATCCGCGACTACCGCTATGTCCGCTACGTCACCGCCGACGCCGAGCTGATGCTGGCACAGAACGGCGGGCCTGCAGGCGACAGCACCACGGACTGACGCTGAATCAGCGCATCCTGCAATGAATTAGTATTGACTAATTGATTAGTGATTGCTAATTTGTTGTCCATGCACGGAACAGCCACCATCGACGTCGTGATGCGCGCCCTTGCCGATCCCACACGGCGCGCCGTGTTCGAACGAATCGCCAGCGCCGACGAGATCACCGTGGTCGAGCTGACGCGGGGCAGCGGGGTGACGCAGGGCGCCGTCTCGCAGCACCTCAAGGCATTGCGGCAGGCGGGTCTGGTCGCCGAACGTCCCGAGGGCCGCAATGTCTATTACCACGCACAGCCCGAAGGCCTCGCGCCGCTGGTCAACTGGATGGACCACTACGGTGCCTTCTGGCGCAAGCGCTTTGCCAACCTGCGAACCCTCCTGAAAGAGATCGATCCATGACGAACGCCCAGAGGAAAACCGATACGCAGGACATCGTCGTGGACGAGGTCTTTCCCCACGCGCCGGAAGCGATCTGGAAGGCGCTGACGACCGGCGACCTGATCGCCCGGTGGCTGATGGCGCCGGCCGGGTTCGAGCCGGTGACGGGCAAGCGTTTCACGTTCCAGACGCGGCCGGCCGGCGCATGGGACGGCACCATTTACTGCGAGGTTCTGCGGGTGATCCCGAACGAACGCCTCGCCTACGCCTGGAAAAGCGGACACGCGGAAAACGTCGGATACGGCGCACCATTGGACACCGTGGTCACGTGGAGCCTTTCCCGGGTTGAAGGCGGTACGCGCGTTCGCCTCGTCCATTCCGGCTTCATCACGCCGAAGAACGACACGGCGTTCGAGACCATGAGCGACGGCTGGAAGAAGGTTGTCCCGAGCCTCGGCGCCGTTGCCGGCGGCGAGAACTAGGAATCGCCTCGGCGGCCCAGCAGCCTTCATCGAAGGAGGGAAGATATGAGCGAGACCTACACCGGTGGATGCGCCTGCGGCGCGAACCGCTATGAAATCGCCGCCGAACCGCTGGCGTCGCTCCATTGCCAGTGTCGCGACTGTCAGCACAAGAGCGGCACCGGGCACGGATCCTATCTGGCTTTTCGCCGCTCCAGCGCCTATCTCAAGGGTGAAGCGAAGCACTGGGACATGGTGGGCGACAGCGGCAACGTGAAGACTCGCGCCTTCTGTCCCACCTGCGGATCACCGCTCTACATCACCAATGCCGCCGCGCCGGATTTCATCGCCGTGCACGCTGCAACCCTCGACGATCCAAGCCGATTCAAGCCGCAGATGGTGATATACAGCGTGCGCGGACATGCCTGGGATCACGTCGATCCGACCTTGCAGAAGTTCGAGAAGATGCCGCCTGCGTGAGGCGGCATCCCGGGTCGGCGCGCCGTGGGGCTGCAAGCATCTCTCATTCCGAGACCGTAAACGAGACACCCTGGGCCAGCGGCAACGTCGTGCCGTAGTTCACCGTGTTGGTGGCGCGCCGCATGTAGGCCTTCCAGGCGTCGGAGCCGGCTTCGCGGCCGCCGCCGGTCTCCTTCTCGCCGCCGAATGCACCGCCGATCTCGGCGCCCGACGGCCCGATGTTGACGTTGGCAATGCCGCAATCGGAGCCGCCCACCGACAGGAATGTCTCGGCCTCGCGCATGTCCAACGTGAAGATCGACGAGGACAGGCCGGCGCCGACGGCATTCTGAAGATCGATCGCTGCTGGCAAGTCGGTGTAGCGCATCACGTACAGGATAGGGGCGAACGTCTCCTGCAGCATCGGTCCGACCTGGTCCGGCATTTCGACAAGGGCGGGGTGCACGTAGTAGGCCTGTTGCGAGCCCAGCCCATCCCAACGCTGGCCGCCGTGGACACTGCCGCCAGCCTCACGCGCGCCTGCCAGGGCACGCTGCATGGATTCATACGCCCGGGCATCGATGAGCGGTCCCAGCAGCGTGCCCGCATCCAACGGGTTGCCGATCGGGATGGTCTGATACACCCGCTTCAGCCGCGCCAGGAACGGCGCATAGATGCTGTCGTGCACGAAGATGCGCCGCAGCGTCGTGCAGCGTTGACCGGCGGTACCGATGGCGGCGAAGGCGATGGCGCGCAACGCGAGGTCCTGGTCGGCCGACGGGGCGATGATGGCCGCGTTGTTGCCGCCGAGCTCCAGGATGGCGCGCGCGAAACGCTTGGCCAGACGGGGGCCGACGGTCCGGCCCATGGCGGTCGATCCGGTCGCCGAGACGATCTTGACCCGCGCATCGTCGACCAGCGTCTCACCGATGGCCGGGCCGCCGATCAGGACCTCGCACAGCCCGTCTGGCGCATCGTCGCCGAAGCGCGCCATGGCCCGGCGGACGATCGCCTGGGTGGCCAGCGCGGTCAGCGGCGTCTTCTCGGACGGTTTCCACACGACGCTATCGCCGCACACCAGCGCCAGGGCGGCGTTCCATGACCAGACCGCGACCGGAAAGTTGAAGGCGGAGATCACGCCGCAGACGCCCAAAGGATGCCAGGTCTCCATCATCCGGTGGTCTGGTCGCTCGGTGGCGATCGTGAGCCCATAGAGCTGGCGCGACAGGCCGACGGCGAAATCGCAGATGTCGATCATCTCCTGCACTTCGCCCCGGCCCTCGGACAGGATCTTGCCGGTTTCCACGGTGACCAGTTTGCCGAGGTCGTTCTTCGCCGCCCGCAGTTCCTCGCCGATCAACCGCACGAGTTCGCCGCGCCGCGGTGCCGGCACTTGACGCCAGCGCAGGAACGCATCGTTGGCCCGTGCGATCACCGCGGCGGCTTCGGTGGGCGATGTCTCTGCCACCGGGGCGATGACGTCGCCGGTGATCGGCGTGCGGACGGCCAGCGTGCCGCCCGTATAGCATCCGGCCGGAACGCCCAACGCCTGCAGGATCGACGTGGCGTCTTGCGCTAGGCGCGCGCCGAGAGCTTGTGTCGACATGGATGTACCTCCCGAGGAAATCAGCGCGCCGCGGGTTGATGGGAAGGGCTGACGGCGGCAGCCAGTGTGCCCGCTGCCGCCAGTCGATCGTCCGGCGTCGCGTAGAGCCTGCCGAACCGATTGGAGAGGAAGGCGTCGAGGGCGACGTCTTCCTGGCGCACGAAGCCTCGCGCGGGGATCTTGCCGGCAGCGAGCAGGTCCAGCACGGCGCAGATACCGGATGCGGTCGTCAGCTGGATGGCGCTGTGCGTCTGGCCGTGGACAGCGCCGCCATAGATCTTGTTGGCATAGGTGTCCTGGACGAGACTGCCGCGACGCCAGCCGCTGACCGTGACGAAGACGATGACCACGTCCTGCAGGGTCGTGGGCACGGCCTGTTCCAGGATGTCCTTCAGGATCTGGCGCCGGTATCGCAGGCGCAGGTCGTGGAGCAGGGCCTTCATCACCGCGGCATGGCCGGGATAGCGGATCGTGCGGTAGTTCAGCTCGCGGACACGCCCGAGATAGGTTTCGCACAGAGTGCCCAGGCCGCCGGATGTGTTGAACGCTTCGTACGTGACACCGTCGAGCGAGAATTCCTCGCGCTCCTCCAGCGGTGGTACCTCGCGGCGGGCGCCCTCGACGATGGCTTCGCAGGGCTCGCAATATTCGTTGATGACGCCGTCGGTGCTCCAGGTGAGATTGTAGTTGAGCGCGTTGGACGGAAACCGTGGCAGCGCCCCGACCCGCAGGCGGATGCTGTCGAGGGCATCGAAGCGGCAGGCGAGGTCGTTGGCCACGATCGAGATGAAGCCCGGCGCCAGGCCGCATTGCGGGATAAAGGCGGTCGCGGCGTCCTGCGCCAGCTGATGGACATGGCGCGTGCTGGCAACGTCCTCTGTCAGGTCGAGGTAGTGGACTCCGGCCCGTCGGGCGATGTCGGCAATGCGCATTGTCAGGTAGTAGGGTGCCGCCGACAGCACCGCGAACTTGCCGCGCAGGAGGTTTTCCAGCGCATCGCCCGCTGTTTCGACGTCGATGGCGACCCGCGAGACCGCCGGGCCGAGGAGGTCCAGCTGTGCCCGATCGCGATCGACAAGCGTGACGTGGTAGTCACCGCTCTGGGCGAGCAGTTCAGCGATCGTTGTGCCGATCTTGCCGGCACCGACGACGACGACTTCCTTGGTATTCATGGTACGCCCCTGGTCATTATGGTGAGAGAGTTGACGCAAGCCGAGTCAGAGGCTACCGGCATGTCGACGAAATCGACGCGAGTTCACGGCGATATGGAAGGTGTCTCGGGCAAAGCGCAGGTCGACGGTACCGATCGCCGTCTGCTGGACCTGCTGCGCGAAAACGCCCGGGCGCCGGTGGCCGAGCTGGCGCGCCGGCTGGGCCTGTCCCGCACGACGGTGCAGAGCCGAATCGAGCGGCTGGAGCGCGCCGGTATCATCACCGGCTACACCGTGCGGGTCGCGGCCGAGCACGAGCGCGGCCAGATCAAGGCCTACATCATGGTGACGCTCGGACCCAAGCAGGCGGCGTCGATCGAGACAGCCCTGCGGCGGATGCCGGAGGTGCGGTCGCTGCATTCCGTCAGCGGCCCCTTCGACCTTGTCGTCGTCACGGCGGCGACGTCGGTCGACGAGATGAACGCCGTGATCGACCGCATCGGCGCCCTCGACGGAGTCGAACGCACAACCTCAGCGGTGATTCTGTCGACGCGGATCGACCGTTAGTCCACGGCGGGGCTGGGTCTCGCGCCGGGGACGAGAACGGACTGCGTATAGGCCGTCCGGAGCGGTTCCGCCGTGCGGACCTGCCGGTGCTCAGCCCGCCGCTTGCCCCGGCGCGCGAGCGGGCGATCAGCGACGCGACCGCCCTGGCGCACCGCCTCGCCTGAACGGATGACCGGGTGCGGCATCGCACCCGGCCATCTTGGGCTGGCTGGATGGGCGGGCGCCTGATAATCGTGCGGACAACCGGTCAACGTCCGGGAGCGCGGCGCACGCGTTCGAAGGGGTATCAGCGCACGATGACTGCCATTGCCAAAATCCTGCTGCTCGGCTCGGGCGAGCTCGGCCGTGAGTTCGTGATCTCCGCCAAACGGTTGGGCGCTCATGTCGTTGCCTGCGACAGCTACGCCGGGGCACCGGCCATGCAGGTCGCCGACGAGGCCGAGGTCTTTTCCATGCTCGATGGCGCGGCGCTGGGCGCGGTCATCGACAGGCACAAGCCGGATTTCGTCGTGCCGGAAGTCGAGGCGATCCGCACCGAAGTGCTGAAGGACTACGAGGATCGCGGTCTCAATGTCGTGCCGTCGGCGCGGGCCACGCTGATGACCATGAACCGCGATCGGATCCGCGACGTGGCGGCGACCGAGCTTGGCCTGCCGACCTCCCGGTATCTCTATGCCGAGACGCTGGAGGAGATGCGCGCGGCCGTGGCCGACGTCGGCATTCCTTGTGTCGTCAAGCCCGTGATGTCGTCGTCCGGCAAGGGCCAGAGCACGGTACGCGGCGCCGACGGCATCGATGCCGCCTGGGACTACGCGGTCGCCGGCATGCGCGG
Organism: Vineibacter sp.; assembly: GCA_035279205.1. GTDB lineage: Bacteria > Pseudomonadota > Alphaproteobacteria > Reyranellales > Reyranellaceae > Vineibacter. The sequence continues at coordinate 13,418 of DATEIF010000302.1, read as the reverse complement.
CGACCGCAAGCGCGTGATTGTCGAGGCCTTCATCCCCTTCGACTACGAGATCACGCTGCTGACCATCCGCACGCGCGACGGTGTCATTTTCTGCGATCCCATCGGACACCGGCAGGAGCGTGGCGACTATCAGGAAAGCTGGCAGCCGGCCGCCATGTCGGTCAAGGCGATCGCCGCGGCCCGGCAGCAGGCCAAGGCGGTGGTCGACAATCTCGGCGGCTATGGCCTGTTCGGCGTGGAGTTCTTCGTTGTCGGCGAGGACGTGATCTTCTCCGAGCTGTCGCCGCGGCCGCACGATACCGGCATGGTGACGATGATCTCGCAGAACCTGACCGAGTTCGATCTGCACGCACGTGCCATCCTGGGCCTGCCGATCCCCGCCATCCACCAGCATGGACCCAGTGCATCGGCCGTCATTCTCGCCGACCGCGATGCACGGGACTTCGCGATCCAGGGCCTCGACGCTGCCCTGCAGGCGCCGGCCGCCGATATCGATGTCGATGTGCGCATCTTCAACAAGCCGACCACGCGGCCCTATCGCCGCATGGGTGTGGCGCTGGCGCTGGCCGAGAACGGCGACACCGACCGCGCCCGCGAGGCCGCGCGGGCGGCGGCGGCCAAGGTGACGATCGCGTATCGCGGCTGACGGGACGGCAGTGCCAAATGCCACCGCGCTAGGCGGCGGCGTGACGGCGGGCGATGTAGAGATGGGTCTCGTAGTTCATGTCGAACGCACCGCCGTAGGTGTCGACCGCCCGGGCGATATCATCCAGTACGGCTTGACGCGCGGTGGGCGAGAGCGTCTGCAGATCCGATCGCGTCTTCAGAAAGCTGTCATAGCTTGCCGTCGTATGGTGCCATGTCCAGGGGTAGGCCTTGTGCGTGACGGGACCGAACAGCGCCGACGCCTCGAACGCGCTTTGGAACGGACCTGCCGGCAGATACCAGGCTTCGGGCGGCGGACCCCAGACGCCGGCGCGATCCAGATAGATCCGCTTGAAGTCTTCCAGCAACGGGGCCGGCAGGCCGACGGGAACATGGCCGAAGACGGCGAGCGTCCCATCCGCGGTCAGAGCCTCGGCAGCCTTGGTGAACTGCACGTCGGCGGGAACCCAGTGCCAGGACTGGGCCGCAATCAAAAGCCGGAAGACGGCCGACGTCGCAGACCAGCCCTCGAAGGTGGATACGACGAATTCGACTTGAGGGAACGCCGCCAGGCTCTCCTGCGCCGCCCGGATCAGGCCTTCTCCGGGGTCGAGCGCGAGCATGCGAAAGCCGCGCGTCGCGAAGCTTTTGGTGGCCTGGCCCGAGCCGCAACCGACTTCGAGAACCGCATCGCTGGGGTCCAGGCCGGCGTAGGCGATGACGTCATCAACCAGAGCATCCGGGTACCCAGGCCGCGCGGCGCCGTAGTCGCGTGCGACCTGGTCGAATGTGAAGCGTTGTTCCACGTCCGCCTCTCGCTGATCCCGCAGACTATACCCTGAATTGCCCGGGACGTCGGTGCGGCATGGTGCGCGGATCAGCGGTTGGCCACCTTCTGGCGGTTGCGGTCGTGCTGCTCGGCGACGTCTGGCGTCACGGCGTCGCCGAAGTCGGCGATGTCGACGATTGGCCTGATCTCGATCTCGCTGGGCCCAGGCATCGGGTTGGGGCACCGCTTCACCCAGGCGACGGCCTCGTCCATGTCCTTGACCTGCCACAGCCGGAAGCCGGCGACCAGTTCGCTGGTGTGCGCGAAAGGACCATCGACGACGGTGCGGTTGGGGCCGTCAAAGGCAACGCGCTTGCCCTTCGACGACGGGTGCAGGCCCTCGCCGGCCTGCATGATGCCGGCGTTGATTAGCGCCTCGTTGTACGTGCCCATGGCTTGAAGCAACTCGGTGGAGGGCATCATGCCGGCTTCGCTATCGGCCGTCGCCTTCACTATAACCATCACGCGCATTGTTTCGTCTCCGTTGATCCATTGAGGTGATGACCTCATGCTCAAAAGACGAACGAGCCCCGGCAGGGCCGACAGCGCGCCAAAAATTTCGGAGATACGTGCCTGAGATGCACAATGGCCTTGACTAATGCATTGCATGCCCCTGAACCGCACTTCGATCTCTTCACGAAGCGGGTCGATGCCCTCTACCGCGTCGACGGCAATGGCAGGCTTGTGTCCACCAATGAATGGGACAGCCGGCCGGCGCCGCGTTTCCACCTGATGAGGACGGCGGAGGGGCCGATCTTCCGATGCCGGTTCGACGTACCGGATGCCGTCGTTCATCGCCTAGCGGCGCTCGTCGGCCAAGAGATGCCGGATCGGGCTTTCGACAAGCTGCCTGTGGGGGCCGACCGGTATCTCAAGGTTCTGGGCGACCATGCACCGGTCGAGAGGACCTGGTCCGGTCCGGCCTACGTGGCCGGCGGTGATGTTTCGCCGAACACCACCCCGACTCTCGTTAACGCCGGAAATGCGGATGTCCTTCGCCGCCGCTTCGAGGATTGGACGCCCGACGTTCCGCACCGGCAACCCTTCATGGCCGTGCTCCACGACGGCGAAGCCGTTTCGATTTGCGCCAGTGTGCGCATTTCGGCGGCAGTCCATTGCGCCGGCGTCGAAACGCACCACGACTATCGCCAAAGAGGCCATGCTGCCGATGTCGTTGCCGGCTGGGTTCGTGCGGTGCGCACCCTTGGCGCTATACCCTTCTACAGTACGTCCTGGGAGAACGCTGCGTCCCAACGGGTTGCCAACCGTGTCGGGTTTGTCATGGCCGGCGTTGACTATCACGTTACTTGAACATGCATATGGTCTTGGGCCGACTCCGGTTCGGCGCAACCAGCCGAATGCCCCTCGTAGCGGTTTTGTCGGTGCCGTCGACGGAGTGACGTGCGTTGTCTCGGGTTTGACGACATGGTATACACGCGTATATACGGAGAATGCGCCATGCCTGTTGCACGGACTCGGACATTCAAAAGCGGGAACAGCGAGGCTCTTCGGTTGCCCCGGGATGTTGCTTTTGGAGAAGACGTGGAACTTGTCATCATTCGCTCCGGCGACGTGATGACGATCTATCCGGCGGCTACATCCATACCGGCGATGATTGAGCGTCTAAGGTCCTTGCCGGTACCGCCGATCATCGAGCGGCGAGACGATGAGGAGCTGCCGGAGCGGCCGGGACTCTGATTCATGGCTTTCCTGTTGGACACCGATGTCGTCATCCATCTGCGCGATGGCGATCGCGTTGTTACTGACAAAGTGGCCGCACTCGACGATGCGGTGTTGATGTCGATCATCACGCGGGTCGAACTTGAAGGCGGTGTCTATCGAGATCCAACCTATACGCGAATCCGACGCGCACGATTGGACGCAATCCTGGCGGCGATACCTGCAATCGCATTCGACAACGCAGCAGCCGATGCATACGGCACCATCGTGGCGACTGCTGGTTACTCGCGCCGAAAACTGCTCGACCGTATGATCGCCGCTCAGGCGCTCATTCATCGCGCATCACTCGTGACGATGAATGCTGCCGACTACTCGGACATTCCCGGTCTTTCTTTGCTGGCCTGGTGATGGTCCTCGTACATTGTGGTCGTCGTCCTGTGACGATCGGGATTTAACGCTCGTTAACAGCCTGATGGGTCACGTGAAATACGTGCAATGCGGGCAGTGGCTGTGCGGGCAGTGGCTGTGCGAGCAGTCGCCTGCCGAGGACGACGATCGCTGGTAAAGCCGGCGGGGCGCGGTATTCTCAAGCGCGACGGCGTCATGGCGACGCTCAACACAATGGAATCAGTGGTTCGATCGTGCGCGCAATTCTTCTGAAATCTCCTGGTGGCCGACCCGAGGATCTCGTCGTGGCCGACGTGCCTGAGCCGGCGGCCGGGCCGGGCGAGGTGGTGGTGGCGGTGGCCTTTGGCGGCTGCAACTTCGCCGACACGATGATGCACAAGGGTACCTACCCGCATCCCAAGGGCTATCCGATCGTGGCCGGGCTGGAGATTGCCGGCCGGGTCACGGCGGTAGGGCCGGGCGTGTCCGGCGTCCGGATCGGTGATCGCGTGGCGGCGTTCTCCGAGGGGGCCGGTGGTTTCGCCGAACGCTGCGTCGTGTCGGCCGAGCGGCTGATCCGGCTGCCCGATGGGATTGGCCTGGATGTCGGTGCCGCGTTTCCGATCCAGGCGCTGACGGCCTGGCACATCCTCCATACCGTCAGTACCACGCCCGCCGGCCAGACCATCCTGGTGCATGCCGTCGGCGGTGGGCTGGGCCTCTACGTGACACAGCTCGCGGTGATGGCCGGTGCGCGCGTCATCGGCACTGTCGGCACCGCAGGCAAGGAGCGGCGCGCGCTGGACTATGGCGCTTCGCGGGTGATCAACCACGAAGAGGAGGACTTCGTCGCGGCGGTGATGGCGCAGACTGGTGGCCGCGGCGTCGACAAGATCGTCGATTCCACCGGCGCCAGCATTCTCGACCGCAGCTTCGCCGCCATCCGCACGCTGGGGCATATCGTCAGTGTCGGCGAGGCGGAAGGCAAGCCGTTCACCAACCTGTGGGAGCGGCTGGTGCCCAAGTCGCTCACCTTCACGCGCTTTCATCTCGGCCATAGCGATTTTGCCTCGGCGCAATGGCGCGACGGCGTCGACGCGGTGGTCAGCGCCATCGCGGCAGGCACGTTGAAGGTGCCGATTGAAGAGGTCTTTCCTTTCGAGCGCGTCGCCGATATGTACGCGCGCCTCGGCTCGCGCCAGGTGGCGGGCAAGCTGGTGCTGGCCGTGCAGGGCGCATGATGGAGCGGCCGTCGTTGGCGACGAACAGACCGTACTACGAGGTGATCCGCGACCTGCTGGCCGCCAACATCGACGGCGGTCGCCTGCCGGTCGGGACTCGCCTGATCACCGCCGCGGTCGCCGACCGGCTGGGGGTCAGCCGACCGCCGGTCAAACGGGCGCTGGCACGCCTGGAGCGGGAAGGGCGGCTGCGCTACTCCCGCAAGACGGGCTATGTCGTCGGCGCCGCGCGGGATGGCGTCGAACCGGTGCGGCTCAACCTGCATGCGCTGGACCTCGACCTTTCCGGACCGCTCTCGCCGCCATCCCCGCAGGCGACCTGGGAGCGGATCTTCCAGACCGTGGAAAGCGACATCCTGAACTGCATGCCTTTCGGCACCTATCAGATCTCGGAGGCCGGCCTGGGCGATCATTTCTCGGTCAGCCGCACCGTCATCCGCGACGTGCTCTCGCGCATGCAGGACCGTGCGCTGATCAGCAAGGACCGCTCGTCGCACTGGATCGCCGGCCCCTTGAGCGCGCGCATGCTCGATGACGCGCATGCGGTCAGCCGCCTGCTGGAACCCAGCGCGCTCAGTGCCGCCATCCCGCACCTCGATGCCGCCCAGCTCACCCAGATGCGCGAGCGTGTGCGCCAGGCGCTGGACAACCGCACCGCCGTGTCCCAGCCGACGATCGACGTCCTCGAAACCGATCTGCACACGCGCTGCCTGGAGCCGGTTCGCAACCGGCGGCTGGCCGATGCGGCGCGCCTCTCGCAGCTGTCGCTGGTCGTCAACCGGCTGTTCGGCACCTATATCGGCGTGCACGACGAGACCGAGATGCTGATGGAGCATCGGTTGGTACTCGACCACGTGATCCTGGGTGACGGCGCCGGCACTGAAACCGCGTTGCGCTATCACCTCGATGCCGACCACCAGCGCGCCAGGGCGCGGCTGAAGGTGCTGTCGGTGTTCAGCGCGCCGGAGATCGCGCCCTACCTGATCCGTGTTCACTGATGCGACAGCGCAGTCGCAGGAAAGGTGGGCCCAGGCTCCGGGTCGTGGGGCGCAGCGAGATCCTGCCGCCGCCGATCCAGGCGCAGGCCCGACAGGATCTCGATGTCGACATCGACTTCGAGCTGATCGACGGCATCGAAGGCTTGCAGCGGGCCGTCACGCGTCCTGACAGCTTCGACGTCTATCACCAGTGGCACACGATCGATCTGATCTGGACGGCGCGCGCGGTGCAGGCGATCGACCTCGATCGCCTCACGCATGGCGCCGAGATCAAGGCCATGGCCTCCGCCGGCAGTGGTCGCGCGCTGGCCACGGTCTTCGACAAGCTGTTCCTGCAGAAGGACGGCAAGCTCGGTCACACGCCGTCGAACCGCATCTCCATGCTGCCGTCCATCCATGGCGTGGATGCATTCGGCTATCTGCGGTCCATCCGCGAGTCCCAGGACCAGCAGTCCGAGAGCTGGGGCTGGCTGCTCGACGCCCGCTGGCACGGTCGTGCGGCGATCACGGCGCACCCCGTGCTGGGCATCATCGAGGCAGCGCTGGCGGTCGAGGCCGCGGAAGGCGTGGTATTCGAGGATATCGGCAACCTGTCGATCGAGGAGATCGACCATGTCGCCGACCTGCTGATCCGCAAGAAGAAGATCGGCCACTTCAAGGGCGCGTGGATCAACTACGAGGACGCCGCCCGGCTGATGCAGCGCGGCGGCGTGGTCGTGCAGAGCATGCTGTGGCCGGCACTGACCCGGTTGAAGGGGCAGGGCCTGCCCGTCTGCATCGCCACGCCGCGCGAGGGCAGCCGCGGCTGGCATGCCGATCTCTGCATTTCCGCCGCTGCCGACGGCGACGTCCTGGAAGCGGCTTACGCCTACCTCAACTGGTGGCACGGCGGCTGGCCGAGCGCCTGCCTCGCGCGGCAGGGCTACTACGCGACCTTCCCGGACCGCGTCCGCCGCCATCTTGCGCCGGAGGAATGGGCCTACTGGTATGAGGGCCGGCCCGCCGAAACGCCGCTGCGCGATCCGTTCGGGCAGGTCTGCATCGCGCCAGGCGAGACACGCGAAGGCGGCGCCCACATGGAGCGGATGTCCACCGTGCGTGTCTGGAACACGTTCATGGACGAACACACCTACCTGGTGCGCCGCTGGAAGGAGTTCCTCGACGCGTGACGTTTTTTCGGACCGCGGGCGTCCACGCCCGCATCGCTCGAAGCGAAGCGTAGAGCGAAAGAGTCGGCGCTTGCGCGCCGATGTGGGCGTGGACGCCCGCGGTCCGAAAATCACACCCGGCGCGCGCGTTCCGCCGTCGTGGCGGCCGTGTCCAGCACCGTGCCGTTCAGCACCACGCCATACTCGGCCTTGGCCTGCTCGGACGAGATGTAGCCTTCCAGCACGTCGAAAAGCACCGCCTCGGGATCGCGCTTCAGCGGATCGCCGTAACCGCCGCCGCAGGGGCCGAAGGAGATCAGGTGATCGCCGGCTTTGACCTTGTGATAGGGCACTTTCGAAACCAGCGGCGTCTGTTTGCCCGCCTTGTCGATCAGGGTGAGCGATGCCGTCTGGCCGTCGGTGCCGCCGTCGAAGCCCCAGGGACGGAAGCGGTGGCCGTCGCCCTCGATCGAGAAACCGCCGTCGGCCAGGCAGGTGAACTGGCGCACGGTCCCGATGCCGCCGCGCCATTGGCCCGCCGACGCCGTATTGTCGCGCAGCTCGTAGCGGTCGACACGGATCGGCAGGTGCGATTCGATATCCTCGATCGGGTTGTTGCGGGTGTTGGCGTAGAGCGTGTCGACCGCGTCCATGCCGTCGAGGCCATGGCGGCCGCCGTAGCTGCCCTCGAGGATCTCCATGTGCACCCAGTGCTTGCCTTCGTTCAGGCCGGAGAAGGCGATCACGCGCAGATTGCCGATGCCGGCCGAGACCTGCGTCGGCACCGCCTGCGCCAGCGCCTTCATCACCGTATCGGCCAGCGCATTGCCCGGGCAGAAGCGGGCGATCACCGGCGCTGGGAAAATCGGGTTCGCCAGGCATCCCTTGGGCGCGATGATCTCGATCGGCCGTGTCAGGCCTGAGTTCTGCGGAATGTGGCCGTAGGTGACGCTGTCCAGCAGGATCGAACGGATGGTGAGCCACACCGCGCAATCGACCGTGCCTTCGAGCGGCATGTTGATGGGCTTGTCGGGAAGCTGCGGCGCGGTTCCGGTCAGGTCGACCACCAGGCTGTCGCCGCGCACCCGGATCGTGGCCGTGATCGGCAGCTCGCGCCGGGCCGGATCGGGATCGTCGAGGTAGCCGTCGAAGTAGGTGGTGGCGGTGTAGTCGCCGTCGGGCAGGGCGCGGATCGCATCGCGCATCAGCCGCTCGGAGTAATCCATCAGGTCTTCGTAAGCCGCGTTGACGGTGGCCAGCCCGTATTGCTGCACCAGCGCCAGGTAGCGGCCGGCGCCGATCTCCGCCGCCTTGATCTGGGCCTCCATGTCGCCGACGACCAGGTCGGAGGCGCGGATGTTGTCGCGCAGCATGTGCCAGACCGCATCGTTGCGGCGGCCTTCGGACACGACCTTGATCGCCTTGAACTGCAGGCCTTCGGCATAGGTGTCGACGGCATCGACGATGCCGCAGCTGCCGGGCGACAACGCGCCGATGTCGAGGTGATGCGCGGTGGTGACCGAGAAGCCGATCAGCGCGCCGTCGAGGAACACCGGCACGCAGAACCCGACATCGGGGCCGTGGCTGGCGCCGTTGTAGGGATCGTTGTGCATGATGACGTCGCCCGGCTTCAGCGTTTCGCCGCGCGCCGCCATGATCCTGAGGATGCCGCGGATGTAGCCGGGGATCGGGCCCGACTGCAGTGGCGTCGACATCTTGCACTCGCAGAGCTGCCGGCCCTCGGCATCGGTCAGCGCGGCGCCGAAATCCTCCGACTCGCGAATGATCGAGGAGTAGCTCATGCGCATGAGCTTGTGGCCCATCTCGATCGCGATGTTTTCCAGGGCGCCGTGGATGACGGCGGCGGTCACCGGATCGATCCGCGTCTTGGCGTCCGTCTTCGGGCGCAGGGTCGTGTGGACGTTCATGCCGGCTCTCCCAGCGTGATGATGATGTTGCCTGCGTCGTCGACGATCGCCGCGGCACGGGGTGGAACGACGGTCGTACTGTCCTTTTGCAGAATGATCGCCGGACCGTCGAAGCGCTGCTGGACCGGGAGTTTCTCACGCTGGTAGACCGGCGTCTCGAAGCTCTTCAGCGTACCGTCGACGCGGAAAACGCACGGGCTGGTGCGCAGATGCGCCGCCTCCAGCGAGCCGCCTGATGGTGCTGGCGGCCGCGCCAGCTTGGGCATGACCCCGGCGCCGCTGACGCGGATGTTGACGATCTCGATCGGGCTCGCCTCGAAGGCATGGCCGTATTCGGCCGCATGGGCCTTGTGGAAGGCGGCCCAGATCTGCGCCAGGCCCGCGGCATCGATCGTGCCGTCGGGCAGCGGGATCTTGAGCTCATAGCCCTGGCCGACATAGCGCAGGTCGCCGACACGCCGGTAGGTCACGTCCTGGGCCGGGATCTTGTCGGCCGCGAACTGCGCGGCGAGCTCGGCCTGCATGTCGCGGCAGTCCCGGTTGAGCCGGTCGAGATCGACCGCATCGGAGACCTGGAACTGCGTGCGGATGGTGTCGTACTTGAGATCGGTCGTGAGCAGCCCCACGGCCGAGGTGATGCCGGGGTAGGGCGGTACGATGACCTCGGGGATGCCCAGCATCGCCGCCACCTCGGCGCCGTGCAGAGGACCGGCGCCGCCGAACGCCACCAGTGCGAAGCCGCGGGGATCGATGCCTTTCTGGACGGTGCGCGAGCGGATGGCGTTGGCCATGTTGGCATTGAGGATGGTCAGCACACCTTCGGCCGCGTCATTGAGCGGCAGGCCCAGCTCGGTTGCCAGCGTGCCGATGACGCGGCGGGCGGCATCGACATCGAGTGCCATGCTGCCACCCAGGAAATCATTGGGGTCGAGGCGTCCGAGAACCAGGTTGGCGTCCGTCACGGTAGGGCGGTCACCGCCGCGACCATAGGCCGCCGGTCCCGGCACCGCGCCGGCGCTTTGCGGGCCGACGCGGAAGGCGCCGCCGCGATCGACATAGGCGATCGAGCCGCCGCCGGCGCCGATGGTGTGGATGTCCAGCATCGGCATCAGCAGCGGGAACCCCGCGATCGAGGTCGAGCGCGAGTCGGTCTCGGCGAAGGTGCCGTCGATGACGATGCCGATGTCGGCGCTGGTGCCGCCGATGTCGAACGTGATCAGCCGTCGGCGGCCGGCGAGCTCGCCGACCCATGCGCCGCCGAGGACGCCGGCGACCAGGCCCGACAGCAGCGTCAGCGCCGGCTTCTCCGTCACCATGGTCGGCGTGGCGACGCCGCCGTTGGACGCCATGATGCGCAGGTCGCCTGAGATGCCGCTGTCGCGCAGGGCACCGTCGAGGTGGTCGATGTAGCGTCCGACCTTGGGTCCGATGAAGGCGGCCAGCGACGCCGTGGTGAACCGCTCGAACTCGCGGAACTGCGGCGACAGGAACGACGATGTGGTGACGAAGGCGTCGGGCATCACGTCCGCGACGATCGCCTTGGCGCGCAGCTCGTGCGACGGATTGAGATAGGAGAACAGGAAGCAGATGGCGACGGCCTCGACTCCCTCGGCCTTCAGTTCCTGTGCGGCGCGGCGTACGGCGTCTTCGTCCAGCGGTTCCAGTTCGTGTCCTGTCGGCGGGGCCAGGCGGCCGCCGACGGTCTTGCGGTAGCGCCGCTGGACCAGGGGGCGCGACTGCCAGGGCAGCTCCTGCATGATCGAGTAGTGCTCGATGCGCTGGTGGCGGCCGATATGCACGATGTCGCGGAAGCCGTGATTGGTAATGATGCCGGCCTTGGCGCCCTTGTTCTCAAGAACCGCATTGGTGGCGGTCGTAGTGCCGTGAAAGACGTAGCGGATGCCACCGGGATCGATGCGGTTCTGCTGGCACAGCTCGCGGATGCCAGCCAGCACGCCTTCGGAAGGATCATGCGGCGTGGTCGACACCTTGTGGATCGCCAGCGCGCCGGTCTTCAGGTCGCAGAACACCAGGTCCGTGAAAGTGCCGCCGACGTCCACGCCGATCGTTTGCATCAATGTCTCCTGTCTCGGTCAGCTTGAGCGTAACATGGATTCATAATTCATAAATAGGTAGAGACCGATCATACCGACGATACGGCGGACCCGATACCGGGTCGCGCTCTGGGCGAGGTGTTTGTCCACTCACTCGCATGCTGCGTGTGGCTGCATCTGCACAGTTTCTCGGCGCACGGTGCCGACAATCCGGGCAATGCAAAACCAGGGAGCCGAGGTGGATGAATTTCGATTGTAAGGAATGAACTATGTATACATGATGTGGAACACGAGGGATGACGCATTGCAGGGGGGAACAACGATGATCTGGTCTGTCCTGAAACGAAGCGTTCTGGGTGCCGCGATCTGCTCCGGGATCGCCGGCACGGCCGTTGCCGATGACATTGTGAAGAAGGCCGAGGCGGAGCTCGCCCAATACCGCGCGATTCCCAAGTTCGAGGCGCCGGGCGCCCCCTTCGATGCCAAGGCTTGCATGGCGGGCAAGAAGATCCTGAGCGTACCGGCATCGAGCGCGATTCCGTTCCTGTCGACCATCAACAAGGCGATGGCGCGTCTGGCCAAGGACATCGGCTTCCACTTCCAGGTCTGGGAGAACCAGGGACAGGTGTCCCAGTGGGTGCAGGGATTGAACTATGGCGCATCGAACAAGTTCGACCTGATCGAGATGCTGGCCGGTGCCGATCCGCGCGCCGTCGAGCCGCAGATCAAGGCCGCCCGGGCCGCCGGTTCCAAGGTCGTCGCCTCGCACCTCACCGGGTTTGAGCAGGCGGTGCCCGGTGGGGCCGACGGCGTCGTGCCGATCAACTACAAGCGGGCCGGCGAATTGCTGGCGTGGTGGGCCCTGGGCCGCACCAACGGCAAGACCAATGCGCTGGTCCTTATTGTCAGCGGCGCGCTGTCAACCGATTCGATGATGGACGGCCTCAAGGAGGTCTTCGCCAAGAACTGCACCGGCTGCAAGTACACAGTGATCGATGCGCCGGTGTCGGAGTGGGCGACGAAGATACAGCCGGCGGTTCAATCCGCCTTGCTGGCGGATCCCTCGATCAATGCCATCGTGCCGATCTATGATTCCATGGCGCAGTTCGTCCTGCCGGCACTGACGATCACGGGCAAGGCTGGCCGCATTCCGATCGGCACGTTCAATGGCACGCCGTTCGTCATCGGCCTGGTGCAAAGCGGCCAGGTCGAATTGGATATCGGCGAGAACCTCGATTGGATCGCGCACGGCGTGCTTGATTCGCACATGCGCCGCCTGTGCGGACTGGGCGAGATCAAGGATCCCAAGATCCCGTTCCTCGTCTTCGACAAGTCGAATGCCGCAACCGCTGGCACGCCGCCGGTCGATTCCAAGGGCTACGGTGACGAATACGTCGCAGGTTTCCGCAAGCTGTGGAAGCTTCAGTGAATGCGGCCCTCGCGTCCGGTGTGGCGTCGCAACCCGACACCACACCGGTGCTTGAGATATCCCATCTGTCGAAGCGGTTCGGCGGCAGCAAGGCGCTGGATGACGTCAGTCTTGTCGTCGGCGCACGCGAAGTGCATGGCCTGCTGGGGCAGAACGGTTCCGGAAAATCGACGCTGATCAAGGTCCTGGCCGGATTTCACGCGCCAGACCCCGGCGCGCGGCTGTGGATCAACGGACACGAGGTTTCTCTGCCGTTGCGGCCAGGGGACTTCCAGCGCCTGGGCATCAGCTTTGTGCACCAGCACCTGGGGCTGGTGCCGTCGATGAGCGTGCTGGAGAACCTGCTGATCGGCGAGCACGCCGTCGCGCGGCGCTGGCGCATCGCCTGGGCGCGGGAAGCCGAGCGTGCGAATGCGCTGTTTGCCCGCTTCGGGATGACGTTGGATCCTTCGGCCGCGGTCGAGACGCTGTCATCCGTCGAACGCGCGCAGCTGGCGATCGTGCGCGCGTTTGATCAGCTGAGCAGACAGCCGGGTACGGGCACCCGGCTGCTGGTTCTCGATGAACCAACGCCGTTCCTGCCTGCCGCCGACGTGCAGAAGCTGTTCCAGCTGGTGCGCAGCCTGGTCAGCGAAGGCGCCAGCGTGCTCTTCGTGTCGCATGACATCGACGAGGTCATGGACATCACTGACCGGATCACCGTCCTGCGCGATGGCAGGGTCGCGGGCACCATGGCGACGGCGGGGACGAACAAGGCCGATATCGTGCGCACGATTGTCGGCCGCGCTGTCGATCTCGAGGCCATGCGTGCGCCGAAACGCAGCTTGGGGGGCGATGCGGTCCGGATCGATGGCATGTGCGGCGCGATCGTCGACGACGTGTCGATCACCGTTCGCCGCGGCGAGATCGTCGGCCTGACAGGACTGATCGGATCCGGCTACGACGAGATCGTGCATCTGGCCTACAGCTCGGTGCGCGCCAGCGGCGGGCGGCTCTCGATCGATGGTGCAGTGCTTGATCTGGCACGCCTGACGCCGGACGCGGCGATCGCGGCCGGCGTCGTCCTCGTTCCCGGCGAT
>DATEIF010000301.1:0-2423 GCA_035279205.1 Vineibacter sp. | reverse complement strand
GATATCTGCGATCCGCGGCTGCTGGCGGTCGAGGCCCTGCTGCACGTCAGGAAGACGGTGGCGCCCTACCTCGACCTGCAGCTGGTCGCCTTTCCGCAGGATGGCTACCTGCGCAGCCCCAATGCCGTGGCGCTGCTCGATCGCGCGCTCGAGCGGGGTGTCGATGTCGTGGGCGGCATCCCGCATTTCGAGCGCACCATGGCCGACGGCGCCGAGAGCATCCGGCGGCTGTGCGCCATCGCCGCCGCGCGCGGCGCGCTGGTCGACATGCACTGCGATGAAAGCGATGATCCGCTGTCACGCCATGTCGAGACGCTGACGGCAGAGGCCGTACGGCATGGCCTGCAGGGGCGCGTCACCGGCTCGCATCTGACATCCATGCATTCGATGGACAACTACTACGCATCGAAGCTGCTCGACCTGATGGCGGAAGCGCGCCTGAACGTCATCGCCAATCCGTTGATCAACATCACCTTGCAGGGCCGCCACGACACCTATCCCAAGCGCCGTGGCATGACGCGGGTGAAGGAGCAGATGGCGCGCGGGTTGACCGTCGCGTTCGGCCAGGACTGCGTGATGGATCCCTGGTATCCGCTGGGGTCCGGCGACATGCTGGATGTCGCCGCCATGGGTCTGCACGTCGCGCAGATGACCGGCGTCGCGGAGATCCGCGCCTGCTTCGACGCCGTGACCACCAACGCCGCGCGCATCCTGCAGCTCGAGGGCTACGGGCTCGACATCGGCTGCAACGCCGATCTCGTCGTGCTGCAGGCCAGCAATCCGGGCGAGGCGATCCGTCTGCGCGCGACCCGGCTTTACGTGCTGCGCCGTGGCCGTATCATCGCGCAGGCACCCAAAGCGCAGGCCACGCTCGACCTGCCCGGCCGTGCGACCACCACCGTCGACTGGCGGCTGTAAACCCTTCTCCCCGCGTAGGCGGGGAGAAGGTGGACGCCGCGAAGCGGCGGCCGGATGAGGGGCTTCCTCAGGCAACAGGCTCGCGTCGCGTAACAGTGGTCGCGAGATCGCTAAGCCCCTCATCCGGCGCTGCGCGCCACCTTCTCCCCGCCTGCGCGGGGAGAAGGGAATCCCGTCAGTTCGGCTTGATGCCGGCTGCCTTCACGATGTCGGCGATGCTCACCAGCTCGGCGCGGATATAGGCGTCGAACTGTTCGGGTGACATCGGCATCGGCACGGCGCCCAGCGTCTTCAGGCGCTCGGTCAGCTCCGGCGATTGCAGCGCCTTCACCGTCTCGGCGTTGAGCCGGGTGATGATCGGCCGCGGCGTCTTGGCCGGCGCCAGCATGCCGAGCCAGAAATTGTAGTCCGAGTCCGCTACGCCGGCCTCGATCGTGGTCGGCACATCGGGCAGCAGCGGCGAGCGCTGTGCCGTGCCGACGGCCAGGGCCACGACGCGGTTGTCGCGGATGTAGGGTAGTCCGGCGTTCAGCGGCACGAAATAGGCATCCACCCGTCCGCTCATGAGATCGGTCAATACCTCGGGCGTGCCTTTGAACGGCACGTGCGTGTACTCGATGCCGGCGCGGGCGCGGAACTTCTCGGCGTTCATGTGGGTGGCGCTGCCGACGCCGGCCGACGCGAAGTTCAGCTTGCCGGGGTTGGCCTTGGCGTAGGCCACCAGGTCGGCCACCGTCTTGAAGCCCCGGGCCGGCGCCACGATCAGCACGTTCGGCAGGTTGACCAGCGGCGTGATGGCGGCGAAGTCGTTGACGGTGTCGAACGGCAAGTCCTTGTAGATCGCCGGGTTGGCTGTGTGTGCCGACGAGTGGATCAGCAGCGTGTAACCATCGGGTGTGGCCTTCGCCACCACCTCGGCGCCGACCCGACCGCCGGCGCCGGCGCGGTTCTCGACCACGATCGGCTGGCCCAGCGCCGTGCCGAGCCTGTCGGCGACGGCGCGGGCGGCGATGTCGGTCGAACTGCCGGCCGTGAAGGGCACGACAAAGCGGATCGGCCGGTTGGGGTAATCCTGCGCCGCAGCCCACGTCGTGGGTAGGGCCAGGGTGATGGCGGCGAACAACGCGAACAAAAGGGCCCGAACGACTCGCATGACGTCCTCCCCTGATGATGTTGTCAGCGGCCGCTCAAACCATCGTCGACCGCGACGTTCTCCGGTTTCAGCTCCAGGCCGGAGTTGCGCGCCTGTACCGTGATCAGGCGGGCGAAATCCTCATCGAGATAGCCGTTGCCGACAAGGCTCTGGATGGCCTCGCGGGCGGCGGCGGCAACCGGCATCGGCACGTTCTGGCTGCGCGCGGCGGCAAGCCCGAGATCCATGTCCTTGCGCAGCAGCACCGGCGTGAAGGTGGGCGTGAAGTCGAGCTTCACCAGGGCCGGCGTCTTGTAGCGGGTGAAGACCGAACCCATCACGCTCTTGTTGATGAAGTCGAGAAAGGCATGCC
>DATEIF010000300.1:0-4908 GCA_035279205.1 Vineibacter sp. | reverse complement strand
GCGGGGGGGGAGGGAGGGGCCCATGCCGCAGGCATGGGAGGGTGAGGTGGGTGCCGCGGACAAAGACGTTGTGAGCGATCAACGTACCGATCGTGCACGACGGTTACGGCAGGATTCAACGGATGCCGAACGCAAGCTGTGGCGACTCATCCGCTCGCGCGCGGCCGGCCACAAGTTCAGGCGGCAGCATCCGATCGGACCTTACTTCGCCGATTTCGCGTGCGTCGGGCGCAAGCTCGTCATTGAGCTCGACGGCGGGCAGCATGACGCGCAGCGGGACTATGACGAACGCCGCACGGCCGACTTGGCGGCGGCAGGGTGGCGAGTCCTCCGTTTTTGGAACAATGAGGTGCTGACAAACGTCGATGGCGTTTGGCGGCGCATTGTCGCTGCATTGGAGGAACCATAGCCCCTCTCCGCCCACGTCAGTGGGGGGAGAGGGAGGGGCCCATGCCGCAGGCATGGGAGGGTGAGGTGGGCGTCGAAGCCGGAAGTGATCTCACGGGAAAGATCACGTCTGTTCGCAGCACCCACCTCACCCTCCCATCGCTGCGCGATGGGCCCCTCCCTCTCCCCCCGCTGCGCGGGCGAAGAGGGGTTAACGGCGGGCCTTCTTCTTTGCTGCTGCCTTCTTGCGAGCCGGCGCCTTCTTGGCGGTCGGCTTCTTCGCTGCTGCCTTCTTGGCGCCGGGTTCGGCCAGCGGCGGCTTTTCGCCCGGGGGCAGTTCCATCTGGAAGACGTTGAGCGTGATCGATACCAGGCTGTAGTAGCCGACGACGCCGACCAGATCGACGAGGCCCTGCTCGCCCAGCGCCGCCAGCGCGCGCTTGTAGGTGGCGTCGCTGACGCGGTTGGTGGCGAAATACTCGGTCACGACGTCGTAGATCACGCGCTCGACGTCGCGGCGGAAGCGCGGCGTCTTGCCCAGCCGCACGGCCTCAATGATGTCGTCCGGCAGCCCGGCCTGCTGGGCCAGCCGCGCATGGGCCCAGAACTCGAACTGCGCGCGGTAGCGCTTGCCGGTCAGAAGGATCGCCAGCTCCGACAGGTCCTTGGGCAACGAATTGCTGAAGCGGCAGTACTCGCCCAGCTTCTGCGCCCGGTCGGCCAGCACGGGGCTGCGCAGCCACGGCTCGAACGGTCCGCGCAAGCCGCCGCGCGGGCCACTCATGATGGAGTCGGCA
Source organism: Vineibacter sp. (assembly GCA_035279205.1). Classification (GTDB taxonomy): domain Bacteria; phylum Pseudomonadota; class Alphaproteobacteria; order Reyranellales; family Reyranellaceae; genus Vineibacter. The sequence continues at coordinate 3,724 of DATEIF010000300.1, read as the reverse complement.
ACGGCGCGCTGTTCGGGTGTCAGCTTGGCGAGGTCAAGCGGGGCAAGGCGATACTTCTCGGCCATCCGGTGGGCTCCTCCACGATGATGGCCGCTTTAATGCCTGCATATCCCTGGGCTGTCGACTGTCTGCGTCAGCGTGAACAATTGGCGGCACCGCGGCGCGACCGGTTGGGATCGCTGAAGATGCCGTCGATCATCTGGCGGCCGGCGGCAAACGCACGGCCGGCGGGGAACGGGCAGGCGGCATAGGCGACCCAAGTCACCTCGCCGCTGCCGGCGCTGCGCAGGGTCAAGGTAATGCGCAGGACCTCGTCCTCGGCATGCGGCCGCGCCTCCAGGCTGCGCACGCTGCGCTCGGGCATCGGCGGGCGTGCGTCGGGGCGATCGCTGGTCGAGGGCAGCTGGCCGCGCGTGCCAAGCATGACGCCCTCCGGTGTGAGGCCGCCGGTGAAGTTCTGCGTCAGGTTGACCTGCATGCGCAGAACGTGGCCGCCGCTGAAGCCGACCTGATGGCCGCGGGCGGCCAGCTTTTCCATCACCAGACGCCGCAGGTCGCGACCCAGCTCGCTGTCATCGACAAGGTCCACGGCGTACTTGCCGGTCGGCAGCGGCTTCTTGGCCTGGATGTCGAGCGATGGGCCGGGTGCGTTCTGGGCGCTGGCGCCAGTGGCCAGGATCAGCGACGCGAAGAGAGCGAAGAACAAGGTACGCATGGGGGCACTTCCAGCAGTCACCGTGGACTTCATCATGGCACAACGCCGATGGCCATGGCGCGCTGCACGAGAGTTGGATCACAAAAGCGTTTTCGCCGATTTCGGTCGCGGGCGGTAGTGCGCGCAGAGACCGTTCAGCTCAGCCGATCCCATCCCGGCTCGTCGCGGCTGAGCATGCGCTTGAGTGCCTCGAAATGCAGCACGGACTGCTCGCTGCCGCCGGCCATCTGGCGTGCCGTGCGCTCGAGGATCTGGGTCGGCACGATCTCCAGCGGCCGGCCGGTCTGCATCGCCAGCACCTGAACCAGCGCCGCCCGCTCGAGGTAGTAGAGCGCGTCGTAGGTCGTCGCGACACTCTCTCCGGCAACGATCACGCCGTGGTTGCGCAGGAACAGGACCGGCTTGTCGCCCATGGCCCGGCACAGCCGGTCGCCTTCCTCGTTGTCCAGGACAACGCCGTTGTACTCTTCGTCATAGGCGATGGCGTTGTAGTAGCGGAAGGCGTTCTGGGTGCACATTTCCAGGCGGCCGCCGGCCAGGCTGGTGAGCGCCGTGGCGTAGGGCATGTGGGTGTGCAGCACCACCTTGGCCCGCTTGTTGCCCAGGTGCATGCGGCCATGGATATAGAAGGCGGTCGCCTCGACCTGATGGCGGCCTTCGATGATCGCGCCGCTGGCGTCGGTCATCACGATGTCGGCCGGCGTGATCTCCGACCAGTGCAACCCCTGCGGGTTGATCAGGAAGCGATCTTCGTGGCCGGGCACCACCATGCTGAAATGGTTGCAGATCCCTTCACTGAGCTGGTGGCGCGCTGCCCAGCGCAGCGCCGCGGCCAGATCGATGCGGGCCTGGGAAATGGGATCGATGACAGGCATGGGGCTCCTCGACGAACAGGCTTCCTTTAGGTGGTAGAGGGTGCCGGCGACAAGCCCGATCCCACCCGCGGTTGTGCGCGGCGGCCTTGCACGACACGAATTCGTCACCATTCGCGGGCATGTCTGCGCTATGGTCGAATGGATGCCGCGCCGCCGAGGAAAGATCGTTCCCGCCACCGCCGTGTCCGCACGGGTGGCCGCGCCCGAGGCCGCCTTGCGGCGTGCCGTGCGCTCGCCCCTGGGCGCCATGGTGGCGCGGCCGTGGGTCGATCCGGTGGGACTGGGGGCGTTGCGCCGCTGGTTCTTCCCGCTGTCTCGGCTGTGGGCAGCCGCCAATGTCGCCGAAGGCGATATCGAGCGCTTTTTCGCGCAGCCGGGCGCGCCGGCCGACGGTCCGTGGTCGCGGCGCGTCGTCGGCGCCGTGCTGCGTCGCCACGAAGCGGCACGCCGGCGCGCCGGCAACGAACGGGCGCATTGGGAGAAGGCCGCCTTCGGTCCCGATCCGGTTCCGCCCGAGGCATTGGCGCGGCTCGACGCGGCGCGCCGCCGGGCGGCATCGCTGCATCTGGCGACCCGCGGCCTCCTCTATCCGCTGCTCTACGCGCATCGCGTGCCGCTGGCGGCTTGGTCGGTGCCGACGCCGGCCACGGTCGAGGCCGCCTACGGGGCAGGCCGCAGCGATCCCGCCGCTGTTTATGGCGTGCCCGACGTCATGCCCGATATCGCCGTGTCGCACCCCGCGGTACGGCCTGGCGTGGTGGAGCGCTGGCTGCGGTTCGCCACGCCGCACGCGCCCTTGGCGGCCCGGCCGGGCTGCGCCACGGTCTATGCGCGTGTCGTCGAGCCCGACGGCCTGCCGGCCCATGCCCCGACCGTGATCGCCGGCAATGGGCTGTGCGTCGAAAGCGACATCCTGGTGAACAGCATCGATCCGGGCAGCGTGCTGGCCCCTTTGGGCTTTCGCGTTGTCGAGGTGGTGTCGCCTTATCACGGCATGCGCAGCCAGGACGGCACGTATGGCGGCGAGCCGTTCTTCGCCGCAGCCCCCCTGGGCACGCTGGACCTGATCGTCGGCCAGACGCTGGAAACGGCGGTGCTGATCGACTGGTGCCGGCATCAGTTCCCGGGGCCGGTCGCCGTCGGCGGCATCTCGATGAGCTCGTTCGTGGCCCAGCAGGTGGCGACGCACTGCCACGGCTGGCCGCAACGCCTGCGTCCCGATGGGCTGCTGCTGGTCAGCCACTCCGGCCGCATCGAGGAGGTAACGTTCTCCGGCTCGCTGATCCGCGCGCTGGGGCTCACGACCTGGCTGCAGGCCGCGGGGTGGACCCGCGAGATGCTGATGCGCTGGGAGGGTCTGCTCAATCCGTCCGGCACGCCCGGCGTGCCACCTGAGCGTATCGTGTCCATCCTCGGTGTCGCCGACCGCCTGCTGCCGTTCGAGACCGGTCAGGAAGTAGGGCGCGCCTGGTCGCTGCCGGCCGAGAACGTGTTCGAGCTGAAGGTGGGCCACCTTGCCATGCCGGTGGCGCTGATGCGCGACGACCGCCCGCTGCTGCGGTTGAAGGCCGTGATGGAAGAAATGTCATCCCGAGCGTAGCGAGGGATGACGGGTTGTTCTAGGAAATCTCGCGCGTCATCTTGTTGCGGATGGCGCGGCCGAAATCCTCGAAGCCCTTGGCCACCACCATGAACGCGCCGGGCCCGCCGATCACCTTCTCCTCGTAGTAGGTGTCGAGGTCGGTCTCGGGCGGGCGGCCGAAATTGGGCCGATCGCTCAGGATCGGCAGGCCGTTGATGACGATGCCGCGCTTGACCAGCTCGTCGCGCACCAACTCGGCCGGCGGCCCGTTGTTGGTCTTGCCGTCGCCGGAAACGTCGATGACCTTGCGGTTGGAGCGAAACAGCGGCTCGTCGAACTTGGCTCCGGCGTAGGCCAGCGCGGCACCGACCGCCGTCCAGCTCTGCGACGTCATGGGCGAGGCATCAAGCTTGGCGGCGAACGAGGCTGCCGACGCCGGGCCGTCGATCATGGTCCAATCGATCGCCGTGCGCTGATAGTGCGTACCCGCCCACTCGACATAGGCGATGGCGATCCGCCTCAGCGTGCCGCCGGTCATGGCATCGATCACCC